>JAHBTS010000005.1 GCA_019638515.1 Chitinophagales bacterium
TACATATAGTGTAACCGTAACCAATGCTGCGGGATGCACGGCAAGCGATGCTGTGAACATTACGGTATTTGCCAATCCGGTAATTCAATTGCCAACAGATACTTCTATGTTTGAGAATAACCCAATTAAATTGGTTCCAGTGATTAGTAGTGGTGCTACTGGTACCTTTGTTTGGACTCCGAATGAAGCAATTTCGTGTGCAGATTGTGCCCAACCTGAAGTTAATCCCACAGATTCAATTACTTACACACTTAACTATACCGATGTACATAATTGTACGGCAAGTGCAACTATTCATGTAAGAGTAATGAATGATGCTGAAATTAGTATGCCAACTGCATTTTCGCCCAATGGAGATGGGGTTAATGATATACTGCGCCCATTAGGGTTTAATGTAAAAAGCATTCGATGGAAAGTATTTAATCGTTGGGGAGAGTTGGTGTTCCAAACCAATGAGTGGAATACAGGCTGGGATGGAACTTTTAAAACGGTTGAGCAACCTTTAGGAGTGTATGTTTACACAATAGAAGCTACTTTTATGAATAAAAAAGTGAAGCATTACAATGGCAATGTAACCTTAGTTAGATAGCAGTTTCTAGCTCATTTAAAGTCTTGTAAAAAGCGGTTGTTTTGAAAATAAACAATCGCTTTTTTTTGCTGTGAATTCGTCTATATTCGCACAGCTAAAAAACAGAACAATGAATTTTGACAGCAACGAAAATCAAACCATGATTGCCCAAACCATTCGCGATTTTGCAGAACGTGAAATTCGCCCGAAAATGATGGAGTGGGACGAAACTCAGCATTTCCCAAAAGAGTTATTTCATAAAATGGGAGAATTGGGTTTAATGGGTATGTATATTCCACAAAAGTACAGCGGTAGCGGATTTAGCTATTTTGAGTATGTAACAGGAATAGTGGAAGTGTCTAAAGTTTGCAGTTCTATCGGTCTTTCTATGGCAGCACACAATTCGCTTTGCACCGGCCATATTTATTACCACGGAACCGAAGAACAAAAACAAAAGTACTTACCTAAGTTAGCTACAGGGCAGCACGTGGGTGCTTGGGGCTTAACAGAGCCTAATACCGGAAGCGATGCTATGCGTATGAAATGCGTTGCAAAAAAAGTAGATGGCGGTTGGGTATTAAACGGTACTAAGTGTTGGATTACACACGGTATTTCGAGCGATGTAGTAGTTGCAATTGTTCGCACAGGCGAATTACTCGATTCGCACGGTATGACTGCCTTTATTATTGAGCGCGGCACTAAAGGATTAAAAGCTGGGAAAAAAGAAAATAAGTTAGGCATGCGTGCCAGCGAAACTGCCGAAGTTATATTTGAAGATTGTTTTGTTCCGGATGAAAATGTTGTGGGTGGTGAAGTTGGTGTAGGTAAAGGATTTCAGCAAGCCATGCAAATTTTAGATGGCGGCAGAATTTCTATTGCAGCACTTAGCCTTGGTATTGCCAAAGGTGCTTACGAAGCTTCGGTAAAGTATGCAAAGGAGCGCGAGCAGTTCGGCCAGCCCATTGCACATTTTCAAGCAATTGGTTTTAAATTGGCAGATATGGCCACCAAAATTGAAGCTGCTGAGTTGCTTACCATGCAAGCTGCTTATTTAAAAAATGCAGGAAAAAAATTAACCAAGCAATCGGCATTTGCAAAATACTATGCTTCGGAGGTGTGCGTGCAAGTGAGTACCGATGCCATTCAAATTTTTGGAGGCTATGGTTATACCAAAGATTTTCCGGTAGAAAAATTTTATCGCGATAGTAAACTCTGTACCATTGGAGAAGGTACTTCAGAAATTCAAAAGCTAGTTATTAGTCGCGAAATTATGAAAGGCAATTTGTAGCCTTTATTCGGCAAGTATTTTAAAGTAGTTGCTTTTATCGCCAGCCGTTACTTTAAGCATATAAAACCCATGCCATTGGATTGTTTCAGATACAACCATGGTGTGGGTTTTAAATTTTCCTTCTTGTAGTTTTTTGCCGCTAATATCCCACACTTCATAATGGGCAGTAATGTTTTCGCCAACAGTAATCTCAAAGTGTTTTTTGAAAGGATTGGGATGTACCGATACGGGTAGGCTTTCGGCACTTGTAATAGCTGAAATTTCTTTAGTAATAAATTGCAGAGAACTAACAGCACAGCCTAACTGATTTACCACAGTTAGGCGTACCGGAAAAGTCCCGGAATTGAAAAGTAGGGCAACAGAACTTTGTCCGGAAAAATTGCTACCGTTTATATTCCATTGGTAGTTTACTGCATTGGTAGTATCGGCAAATAGCAACAGCGTATCACCAGCAATTCGATAAGTAAAATTGGCGCGCGGGCAGGTATCCACAACTATTGTATGGCTAATTGTATCGGAGCAAGCTGCATTGCTTACTGTTTGCTCAATGGTGTAAGTACCGGGCAAAGTGTAGTGATAGCTGTTTATGTTGCCGTTTATGATGTTTCCATCTCCCAAGTTCCAAGAAATAGTATTGAAATTTTGGGCAGTGTTTACAATAGAAATGCCTAATTGCTGATTTGCCTGAACGCTAAAATTTGCGATTGGTTTTTCAATAATATGGATGCGGTGTTCTGCTTCTTTTGAAACCGTATTTAAGTAGTTTTTCTCTATCACTTTTATTGTTATCCAACCTGTATCAATACATTTTATAGTAAGCGTATTTCCATTGTTATTAATAATTGAACCTTTGGGTGAAACTACCCAACAGTAAGCACTTCGATTGCGCTGTATTGCTTGTAGAGTAAGTGTTTGCCCTTTGCAGGCAATGGTATCGCCCGAAATTTTTTGGGCTTTAGGACGCAGTACTTCATTGTATAAAAAATCTGTAGCATTACGTATCATGGTATCTACCAGTTCTGGTTTTAGCAACCATGGTTCATGCCCTTCGCCATTTAAAGGATATAGTTTATTTACTATACCAACTGAGGTTAAGCGCTGGTGAATATTTTTGCTGCCATAAACCGATGGAAATACTGGATACGAAAAGGGATTGCCTTCTGCGTAAGGTACTAAATTATCGTTGGTTCCATGAAAGGAAATTACAGGGCAGTTTTCATCAGATGCATTTTCAATTAAAAGTGTATCTAGTAATGCGCCCCAATGGTTTACAATGCCTGCAATTTTAGGCAGTCGTTTTCCAAAATCTGAATTGCCGCTGCAATCAAAGCAACCTAAATCTGCAGGCTCGGTGAGTATGCCAAATGTTGCTGCGGGGCGTTGGCTTTCTTCAAAATAAGTAGAGTGTAAACCAGCAAAGCATCCGGCACTGCTTCCGGTTAAAATAATAGATGCTGTATCTATTTTGTATTGACTGCTGCGTTGGCAAATAAAGCGAATGGCGGCTCTAAGATCTTGTGCCGCGCGGTAAACAGCTCTTATGGTACTTTCGGTGCTGGTGGTATTAAAGCCAATTCTGTAATCTATGGCAGCAACGGCATACCCCATTTTTGCAAGTGTTTCGCAGTATTGTGGAATTGGAGGTTGGTTTTTATCGCCAATTAAAAATGCGCCACCAAAAGCATATACAATTAAAGGGCGTTCTTGTAATGAATCGCCAGTGGGTTCATAAAAATCGAAATACAAATTTTGTGGTTGTGCCAATAAGCCATAAGGTGTGGCTGTGCCAAATAAAATTTGCGATGTTTTAGTAACCTGCGGAAAAACTTTTTGTTGATAGCGGTTAGAAGTGCAAGCTGCATTCTGCGCTTGTGCAGTTGTTGCAATGAGTAATACAATAAACCAAAGAAACTGTTTCATATTACCGTTTTACTACAACGGAATGTACAAAACAGTTTCTATAAGTGGCAAGTATTATTGTACACTCACTCTGCCTTGGGCTTTTACCTTTCCTTCGGAAGTAATTCGATACAAGTACATGCCGGTACTCAGAGATTCTTTTGCAATAAAGAATTTTGAAGCGTTTAGCGATGGTATTTCTCGAATTCTTTTACCTGTAATATCAAACAGTTCAAAATTGAAAGGTTGGTGAAGTCCGGTAATTTCAAATGCAGCTATATCACTAAATGGGTTGGGGGCAATTTTTACTTCAATCTGCTTGTCTATTTCAACAATTGATGAAGGTGCAACAATAGTGTTTATTACCGTATTGGTAATAATTGGCGGATTGTAGTCGAAATAGATGTAGGCTTTGTTTTTTATTTGTGTGCCAACTGCTAAAGCAGGTTTTTTCTTGGCGGTAAAAGTAAAGAAGCCTTTACTTGCAGGCTCGTTGGTGGCACTATCTACCAAATAAATTGGGTTAAATTCAACTTTCAGCACACCACCCAAACCCGTAACACTTAACCATTTGTATAAGTGACTGAAGGCAACAGGAGTTACCGAAGAAGGATAAATTTCTGCAGGTAATGAATCTACCAATATTACAAAGTGGGTAGTATCGGTTCCGGTATTTTGGAAGTGGATGGTATAAGTAAGAATGGAATCGTTGTTGGTGATATTTCCATCGGGAAATACTTCTTTTTTGTTGGGATCGTAAGAACCTGTTACTATTTGGTTGTTGATAATAGTATTGTTGGATGTGTTACAATCGTTGGCAGTAGGTGTAATAGTAATTTCTGTGTGCAATATAGCGCTCAACGATACGGTAACAGGAACATTAAATTCTGCATTTAAAGGCGGATTAGCAGTATAATAACTGGATGAAATATTGTTGATTGTCCAAGTAAGTGTATGTGCACTTGCATTGTGTACGGGCGTTGAATTATTGCTGCCCACATATACTAAAACAGAGTCGTAGTGCATGGTAATGGTAGCAGTGCCATTAAAAGAACTACCGGAGTTGTTGCCATAATAGATATTATAGTTTTTATTGAAGCCTGGATTTGCTTTTGTCCAGTTCGCCCATACCGATAAATCGTAAGAACTATTATTAGTGGTAGTAAAGTTGTGATTCGATGTTTGCCCCGTGCCGTTAAATACTGCTGTGGAATTGCCGCAGGCAGTTAATTGCTGTGTGCAGCCGTAGTAGTTATTGATGGTAACACTATAATTGCCGTTAGGCACAGCTATAGAATAGAATCCTGCGGTATCGCTCCAACCATAATAAAATTGAGAACCATTGCTTGCCACTACTGCATAACTTACTAATGCCACATCGCCAGAATCTTTATTGCAATTAGCGTTTACGTCATTAAATAAATAACCCGAAATAGTGTTTAAGCAAATGGGAGTTATACTTCCATAACCCACACCAGAACAGCCATTTGCATCGGTTACTGTTACAGCGTATGCTCCGGGTACTATATTGGAGATAGATGCTGTAGTTGCACCATTATTCCACAAATAGGTAAAAGGCGCTACTCCATTTGGAACACTTGCAGTAAGTGTGCCGGTAGATGCGCAATTGTTGATGCCTCCATTTACTAATACATAATAGTTGGGGCTAAACTGGTTATAAACAAGCGAGAAGGATTGAACACTCGTGCAAGTCTGTGCATCGCTTACTGTAACTGAATAAGTGCCTACTGCCAGCGAATCTAAGGAAGCAGTAGTTGCTCCATTACTCCAAGAGTAGGAGTATGGCGCAGAACCTCCCGAAATAGAGAGTAGTGTAAGGCTGCCGAATGTAGTATTACACACTAAATTTTGCACTTTGTAAGTAGCATTTATACCTAAATTATTTACGGTGTAATTTTTTTGTATTACACATCCGGCTCCATCGGTAACTTCAAGTGTGTAATTACCCGGTTGTAAATTTTTGAATGTGCTGCCGGTATCGAGCAAAGTGCTGTTTTGATACCAAGCATAGGAATAAGGTAGTATGCCGTTAACACCAACCGCAGAGATACTTCCTGTAATATGTTGGCAGTCAATATCTACTATAGTAGCATTAGCAGATAAGTTGCTGCTGTTGCTCAAGTTGATGTTTGAAAAAGCATTGCACCCATTAGCATCTAACACACTTACAGTATAAGTGCCTGCCGCAACCCCTAATAAAGCATTGGCGGTGCTGCCGTTGCTCCACATAAAGGAATAAGGCGGAGTGCCGCCTTGAATATTTAAATCAATAGTACCATTGGTAGAATTGCAACTGGGATTTTGTGTTACGGGAGAAATAGTAATTGGTGCAGGCTCTGTTACTGTTGCAAAAGAACTGGTAGCACAGTTGTTGGCATCCGAAACTGAAACCGAATAACTCCCGGCAGTTAGGTTTGTTAAATTAGTTGTAGTAGCATTATTACTCCACAAGTAGGTATAAGGAGGAATACCGCCCGTTACCGTAGAGGCAACTGCGCCATCGTTGTTGCCATTGCAAGAAACATTAGTAGATGTAGTTATTGCAATGATTGCAGCTGGTTCAGCAATAACTCCACTGGCAAAATACTGCATAGTAGTAACAGTATCGGTTACAGTTACCGAATAGGTGCCTGCCGGCAGACTCGATACACTATCGCCATATTGCACTCCTACGGCTGCATTAGCACTCCAAGTGTATTGGTAATTATTGCCCGGAGGCGTTACAATGGCTTTTGCCGTGCCCGTGGCGCTGCTGTTGCAAAGCGCGTTGGTAGTAGCTACTGTAACTACTTGCGCATGTGTAAAGATTATTGTAAGTAAGGTTGCTGCGAACGAGAGGAAATATTTTTTCATAAACCGGATATTTAATGTTGCAAAAGTAAGAAGAACTCAACTAGTGAATGGTTGTATCAAAAAGATATTTTTTTTACTCAATAGTGTGCCGTTTATTTTCTTCTAAATACTTGAAGTTATATAGAAAGTAGTATTATTAAAGAATGTTTGCATATAGTAGAAAGTTGTGTTTGGGTTGGTTGTGCTGCTGTTTGTGTTGGCAAGTTGCAAGTGCACAAGATTGGTGGCGTGCTACAACCGTGTATCAAATTTATCCGCGCTCGTTTAGCGATACCAATGGCGATGGCATTGGCGATTTACAAGGAATTATAGATAAACTGGATTATCTTAAAAGTTTAGGGATAGAAACCATTTGGATTTCACCATATACCCAAAGCCCTCAAAAAGATTTTGGCTATGATGTAAGCAATTACCGCACTATTGCTCCTGAGTATGGAAATATGGCGTTGTTTGAAAAATTACTGCACGAAGTTCATGCACGCAACATGAAGTTGGTATTCGATTTGGTATTGAACCATACTTCCGATGAACATGAATGGTTTAAGGAGTCTTCTTCATCGCAAGACAATGCTAAGGCAGATTGGTACATTTGGAAAAATGGACGTGGTAAAAAAGGAACCAAGCGACCTAACAATTGGCGAGCTATGGCCGGCAATCGCGCGTGGACCTATCACCCTGAGCGTAAGCAATTTTACTACACGGGGTTTTTACCATTTCAACCCGATCTTAATTATAGCAATCCCGCAGTAAAAGACACTATGTTTAATATGGTGCGCTTTTGGTTAAAGCAAGGTGTAGATGGTTTTAGATTAGATATCATTAGCGCCATTTACGAAGACTCGCTGCTGCGCAACAATCCGCCTAGCGGCAGAATGATTCCTTCTGATAAGTCGCTCACTATTTTATTTCAACATTTAAAACATAATTTTTTGCAGGAGAGAAGTTTTGATTTTGCTTCGGAGCTGCGCAAAGTAGTAGATGAATATCCAAACAAATTTATTGTAGGCGAAACGCACGGCAGCGAACATGTAATCAACAAATTCTGTTTAAAGAATAATGAAAAAGGGCTGCATACAGTATTCCTTTTTAAGTCGCTTACTACTCCGTTTAAAGCCAGAAAATATCGTAAAATGGTGATGCGTTACGAAGAAAGTTTTCCGGAGCCTTTACTGCCAACTTATGTGTTTGGCAACCACGATAGAACCCGTTTGCTTACGCGTTTAAAAGGAAGTATTGGAAAGGCAAAACTGCTTGCCTTATTTCAGTTTACTGCAAGGGGAATTCCATTTATATATTATGGTGAAGAAATTGGCATGGAGAAAGTACGGATTCCATTAAAGCAAGCACAAGATCCGGTTGGAATAAGCATGAAAAAAATTCCACAGTTTATGGTAGATATGTCGCTCGAAACACTTAACCGCGATGAGTGCAGAACTCCCATGCAGTGGAATGCTTCTGCCAATGCAGGTTTTTGTAGCGAAGGAGTAAAACCATGGTTGCCCATTGCTGCTAATTATGCAACAACCAATGTAGAAGCTGCTCAGCGCGATAGCGCATCATTGCTTCATTTCTATAAACAAGTATTGGCATTGCGCAATACAACATCAGCCTTACAAACAGGAAAATTAGAAATTGCCAAGGAGTGGTGTTCTAATAGCATTTTTGCCTTTTACCGTATTCGCAATGGAGAAAAACTATTAGTACTTATGAATATGACTAAAAGAAAAATAAAGATTGCCGCTATTGCAGGCAAAGTACTTCTTTCTACACATGCCCAACCTAATAGCAGTTTTTTACAGCAATGGGAAGGACGCGTGATACAGATAAGCGAGTAGCATACAGACACACTTTTTATGGAAAACATTTTTTCTATTACATAAAACCAAACAGCTTTTTTCTTAATCTTACACTTAAATGAAGCAGTTCGCGATACTTTTATTGCTTGTTTTTTCTTTGGGTTTATTTGCGCAAAAAAAAGAGCGTATTTACAATCCGAATGATGAGTATGTGTACACTCGCGAAATGAGTGGTGGTGTGCGTGCACAAACCAACGGCTTTAGTTTGTTTTTGGAATATGGGTTTATTAAAAACATTTTTAAAACCCGCATTATTCAATTGGAGTATCAATACTTTGTAGATTACAAACTTAAGCGAGAAAAAGCCGTTCCTATTGGTAAAGATACAGGTCGCGATTACTTCTATGGATTGCAAAATAAATTCCATGCCATTAGAATTAACTATGGCGTGCGCAGAATGATTGCCGAAAAAGCAAGGCGCAATGGCGTGCGATTATCTTTTATGGCTATGGGAGGTATTTCGCTCGGCTTAATGGTTCCGTACTATTTGGATTTAAAGTACCAGCCCGATGGCGTAGGTGGTGCATACGAAATTAGAAGTGAACGCTACTCCGAGGCAAACCGCGATAAGTTTTTAGATAAGCAAGCTATTAACGAAGCATCTACATTAGCCAAAGGATTTGCTAAAACAGAACCTGTACCGGGTTTGCATGGAAAAATGGGTTTAAACTTTGATTTCGGTACACGCGATGAATTTGTAAAAGCCTTGGAAGCCGGAGTAATGGCAGATATTTATTACAAGCCATTGCCATTGCTCATCAACGATCAAAACCGATTCTATAAATTTTCGGCATATATCTCATTTCAGTTTGGTAAACGCTGGTAGCCAATCTCTTTCTTCCTTTGCCCATTTGTATTGAAACAAACCCAGGCCATTTTCGTATATGAGAAGGCTGCAAAGTGTTTTGCAGAAATAACAAACTTCTCAAATGATTGCCGAAGGCAAGGAACATATTGGAAAACCTGCAAGCGAAGCAAACGTGGCTGCCAAAGTGCAAATCATGTTTACTACCGCTCAGGGTTTGGTAAATGTGGATGCCAATCTTGCCATGAGCTATATCAATCAAATAATAGCACTTTCAAAAGAAAATAAGTATGAAGTAGGCATAGGCAAAGCAGATTTACTACTAAGTGCTTACCATTGGTTTCATGGAAATATCGAAAAATCTTTAGAGGTAAATCAAAAAGCGCAAAGCTGTTTCGAGAAGCATGAAGACTATTTACACCTTTCAATAGCCGTTCGTTTATTGGGAATGATTTATGGTGAACTGGGCGATTTTGATCGGTGCTTGGAGTTGTATTACGAAGCATTAGCCATACAAGAAGAATTAGGAGAGAAACGACAGTTGGCAATTACTTACAATAATATTGCTTCGGCTCAAATGCGCATGGGGGCTCGCGAACAAGGATTGTGCAGCTACCAAAAGGCACTCGATATTTTAGATGAAATAGATAGCAACGAGCCGCAAATACTTACCAGCAAGGCAATGATTTGCACCAATATGGGGCAAGCCTATGCTGCCAGCCAAGACCACGATAAAGGTTTGCATTATCATAAGTTGGCATTGCGCTGGAGTGAAATGCTCGATAAAAATTCGCGACTGGTAGCACAAACGTATTACCATATTGGTTTTCATTATGTAGAAATAAGAGATTTTGCCAATGCACTTCCCAACCTTTTTAATGCGTTGGAAATTGCCGAGCGTATGCAAAACAAGCGGCTCATGAGCGATTTATATTTGCTGCTTGCCAAGAGCTATTGCCAAACCGATAATTTTGAAAGAGCACTTTCTTTTGCCATAAAGCAACGCGATTTGGTAAAAGCTACCGATTCGGAATCTGTGAGTGCCGATGTTTTAAACAGCCATAAAATGTTTGCCGATATCTACGAAAGAATGAAAGATTATGGGCAGGCAGTTTATCACTATAAGTTTGTAATGGAGTTGAATGAAAAAATTCAACAACAAGATAAAGTGGTGCAAGTGCGCAACAAAAGTTTGCGCCACCAATTAGAAAGACAAAAGAGTGAACTCCAGCAGTCTAATGCCGATTTACAAATGTTTGCTTCCATTGCTTCGCACGATATGCGCGCTCCTTTGCGCACCATTGCTTCGTTTATGCAATTACTGGAGCGCAAAAACGAAGGTAAATTTGATGAAACCGATAAGCAGTATCTCAGCTTTGCTGTGAATGGAGCACGCCATTTAGAGCGGATGATTGAAGATTTGTTGGCTTACAGTAAATTAGATAAGAATGTTGGTTCACCTTCGGTGATAGATTTAAGTAAAATTGCCACACAAGTAGATTACAATCTAAAGGCATACATCACCGAGCGTAAAGCAATTTTTCAAGTAGGGAAATTGCCGCAGGTAATGGCTCACCAGAGTTTAATGGTGCAGCTTATTCAAAACATTGTAAACAATGGATTAAAGTACAATAGAAGCGAAGTGCCTTCCGTGTCTATCAGCGATGTGTCGGATAATAATGAAACCATAATTGCCATTGCCGATAATGGTATTGGCATTCCGGAGCAGCAGCGCCAAAAAGCATTTAAAATGTTTTCGCGCCTGCATTCTGCCAGTGAGTTCGAAGGCACAGGAATTGGCTTGGCAATGTGTAAAAAGATAATGGATTTTTATCGCGGAAGGGTATGGATAGAAGACGGTATCAATGGCGGCAGTATTTTCTATTTGGCATTTCCCAATAGCAAGCATCCGGGCGAAGCTGCTGTGTAGTTCACAAGCAATATACTGTTCACAATAAAAAAAGGCTGCCATCAAAAGCAGCCTCTTTTAGTTGTAATACTTGGTGCGTTTATTTGCTCACTACAATGCGCTGTTGCACTTTGTTGCCTCCTTGCTCAATAGTAGCAATGTAGAACCCATTTGCTATATGGCTAATATCAAAGTTGTGTGTTTGAAATACGCCTTCGCTTAGTGTATGGCTAAGTACTTGCTTGCCCGATAAATCAGTTAAACTGAACATAGCACTTTTACCAATGTTGTCGGCTACTATAGTTAAATTATTGGTAGCAGGATTAGGATAGCAAACTAAGGTTGCCTTAGTAATTTCGTTGATAGCACTTGTTTGTATGGTTGTTTTGCTAAACAATGTTTTGCCGGTGGCACTTCCTTCAAAGCCTGTAAATACTAGTTTGTAAATGCCTCCATCTTTTGCTTTGGCAAAATATACCAACGAATCTTGTATTATCCAGTTGGGTGCTTGGTAGTCTTTCCAATTTCTTCCAATTACATTCATGGTTTTAGAAAAAGTAAAGCCCGAATAATTGTTGGAATTCAAATCTACAGGATATGCTTTGGCAACTTCAACTCCTTTATTGCTCCAAACGCCCATGCTGGGATATACATCAAAGCCAACCACGTCTCTTGCATTGTATTTATGGAATAGCAAGTCCCATTCGCTAGCGTTGGGTTCTTTGCTGCTTACAAGGTTTGTTTCAAGATTCAAGTAGGCAAATAATTCGCCTTGGTATTGGCTCTTAGGAATAGAAACAGTTTGCAAGTTGCTATTGTCTAAATTAGCATATTGAACTTGCCATACAGTATCGTACACCAACTCTACTACTCTAAACTTTTTAATAGCACCTGTGGGCAATTGCACATAAAACATATTTCTGCCGGGAATATTTTTGCTGTTTTGATTGTACACTCCCCAACCGTAATCAAATTTTGAGATGTTTAAACCATTATTGAAAGCCCCCGAATCGAGGTTGCTGTCAGAGTCGTATAGTTTAGTAAAAGTTGAAAAACCAACGGTGTCGCCAGTAAAAAATGCAGTATCTGTAAAAGCTTTTTGCGAAACCACTACGCCACTGCCACCATTAAAGCGGATAGTAACAGATTGTAGTGTGTTTAATGGAAACTGTACTTTTTGGGTTGAAAATGCCAAATGCCAATCTGTATTAGAAGTACTGGTTTTAGTACCATCGCTCAGTTTATAGTAAACGGCATCTTTGTATTGCGAATTTATAGTTACGGAATCGTTTACGGTGGTTTGGGCTTGTGTAGCTGCGGTTGCAGCCAATAAAATAGAAAGTAGTACTTTGTTCATAAATGTTGAATTAAATTTGCGGTGCGAATGTTAAAACTCTTACAAGGTGAATTGTCAGAAAATTGTCATTTATATCATAAAAAATTGAAAATGGAATTAGTTATTGAAGCTGCCACACAAACCGAAAAAGACTTTGCTGCCATATTGCCGGAACATGCCAGAGTTTGGATTTATGCCGCCAATCGTTTTTTTTCTAATGAAGAAACTGCCTTCATAAACCAAAAAGCGCAACAGTTTGCTGCACAGTGGGCGGCACACAAAGTACAGTTATTTGCCGATGCAGCTGTGCTGTATAATTGCTTTTTAGTGTTGGCTGTAGATGAAAAAGCAGTTGGAACCAGCGGATGCTCCATAGATAGCTCTATTGGTTTTGTAAAGGAAATGGGAAAACAATTTAATGCCGATTTTTTGAATCGCCAATTGGTATATTTCAAGAAAGGCAGTAAAATAGAAATATATACGCTAAGCAAAGCTGCCGAAGCCTACAAGGCAGGAAGTGTAACTGCCGATACTGCGGTGTTCAACCATTTGGTAAACACTAAGCAGACATTGCAAAAAAACTGGTTGGCTCCGCTGTATCAAACCCCGCAGTTTAAGTTGATAGAATCTCCTATTCAAGAATTTGCCTTTAAACTCTAATGCAAGCAGTAGATAGTAAAATGGTGGCATTGCCTTTAATGGAACACTTTTATACCATTCAAGGCGAAGGGTTTCACTCCGGAAAGGCTGCTTATTTTTTGCGCTTGGGCGGCTGTAATGTTGGTTGCACTTGGTGCGATGTAAAAGAAAGTTGGGATACTGCGCAGCATCCATTGGTGGAAATAGAAACCATGTTGCAGTTTGTAAAAGAAAACCATGCTGTTACGTGCGTAATAACGGGTGGCGAACCCATGATGCATAACTTACATTCACTTACAGATATGTTGAAACAAAACGGTGTTGCACTTCATGTAGAAACATCGGGTGCCTATCCGGTTTCGGGCAATTGGGATTGGATTACGGTTTCTCCCAAGCGATTCAAAAAGCCACTGCATGAATGCTTGGCAATTGCCAATGAATTAAAAGTAGTTGTGGCGCATATCAACGATTTTAGATGGGCAGAGGAGCATGCTAAAATGGTAGGTGAAAATTGTATGCTTTATCTGCAACCGGAATGGAGCAAGAGCAGCGAATTGCTGCCACTTGTAATAGACTATGTAAAGCAAAACCCACAGTGGAATATTTCTTTGCAAACGCATAAGTTTATGAATGTGCCATAGCACAGGTTCGTATAAAGCAATTTCAAGTTTATTTTTTATACGTTTGAATACCAATAGTTTTCAACTCAATTATATTTTATTAAAGTAGAAACCAATATTCTTATTAGCGGTGCAGGACCTGCCGGAACAGCAGCCGCCTTGTTCTTGGCAAAGCAAGGAATACCAAGTGTGTTGGTAGATAAAGCCACTTTTCCGCGCGATAAAATTTGTGGCGATGCGCTTAGTGGAAAAGCGGTGGAAGTACTGCGTAAACTCGATCCTTCTTTGGTAGCAGCAATTGCCGTAAGTTCAACAGCTATTGGTTCTTGGGGTGTAACTTTTGTGGCTCCAAACGGCAAGGCGCTGCGCATTCCATTTTCAAAAAATAAATCGGAGCTACGGCATGCACCGGGTTTTATTTCAAAGCGAGTTGATTTTGATGCTTTTTTATTCGATAAGGCCAAAGCCAATCCATTCATCACTATTTATGAAAACACAGAGTTGCGTAGTTTTCAAACTATAGAAAATGGTATAGTTGCCATAGATAAAAACAATAGACGTTTTGAAACGCGCCTGTTTATTGCTGCCGATGGTGCTTATTCTCCTTTTGCCAAGCAAATTGGGCATTTGCAAACCGAGGCTGCACATAATTGTTTTGGATTGCGTGCATACTTTAAAGGTGTGGAAGGTTTGGATGCCGAAAACTTTATTGAACTTCATTTTATGCACGAAGCATTGCCGGGATATTTCTGGATTTTTCCACTGCCAAATGGCGAAGCAAATGTGGGAATTGGTATGCGTGCCGATAAACTTGGAGATAAGAATGTGAACTTAAAGAAGCTGTTTTTTCAGTTACTAGAAACGCATCCTGCCATAAAAGAGCGCTTTAAACACGCGCAATTGCAAGGCGATGTAAAACTGTTTGGTTTGCCCTTGGGCTCTAAGCGAAGAAACTTATCGGGCAATAATTTTTTACTGTGTGGCGATGCCGCAATGCTCATAGATCCATTTACGGGCGAAGGAATTGGCAATGCCTTGTTTAGCGGAATGTTTGCTGCACAGCAGGCGGCAGTATGCGTGGCACAAGATAATTTTTCGGCAACAGCACTTGCCGGATACGATACACTGGTATATAACCGATTGTGGAAAGAATTGCAGTTGAGCTACCGTATGCAACAGCTTATTAACTTTCCTTGGCTTTTTAACTTGGTGGTAAACAAAGCCAATAGCAACGAAGCTTTGCGCGAAGCCATCATGAGTATGTTTGAAGATATAGACCTTCGTGCCAAACTCAAGTCGCCTAAGTTTTATTTCAAAATTCTATTTTCGCCTAAGTAAAATAAACCATACAATGAAACATATTGCAACACTATTGCTCGTAGCCTTTATTTCCATATTCAATGCAACTTTATTTGCCGCCAATGGAAATAAAGACGGTAAAAAAGAAAAAGCGCAAATCTTTGGTGAATCTATTAAAAAGAAGAATGCCATCGATGCCAAAGAGTTACCTAAATTGATGGAAGGAAAGGAGAAAGAATCGTTTAAAATTACAGGGAAAATAAATGAGGTATGCCAAGTAAAGGGCTGCTGGCTCACCGTAGATTTGGGCGATGGAAAAAGTATGAGAATGTCTTTTAAAAACTATGGATTTTTTGTGCCAAAAGATGCCGGAGGAAAAACATTTTATGCTGAGGGCGAAGCTAAGTTTAAAACTACTTCTGTAGAAATGCTGCGCCACTATGCCGAAGATGCAGGAAAAAGCAAAGCAGAAATAGATGCTATTACCACACCTAAAAAGGAGTTGGTTTTTGTGGCAAAAGGAGTAATTGTTGAGTAATGAAAACTAGTTATTTCATATTGGTGGCTCTATTGTTTTCTTTAGTTGCGTGTAACTATCCCACATCGGCAACTATCGAAAGAGTTTCGCCAAGTGGCAAAGTAAAAGTAAGTATAGAGGCAAGCCGCATCACAGGTATAGAACCTTGGCGTGTAGTAATGAAAGTAAAGGCATACGACTTTAAAGAGGGGCAACTTGCTACCGAAATTTCAGCACATTATTTAGATGATAAATCGGTTAAAGTTGATTGGTTTGAAGAAAGCAGTGCCGATGTTACTTTTACTCAAACTGATGGCACCACCCGTGTTTTTAGACTCATTGCCAGCGCACAGCAATTACAATTTGCAGAGGTGCCCGCTGCCAAGTAATACATAGCATTCATTCATTTTAAAATATACTAATTATGGCTTTATCTGTTGGGCAAACCGCTCCCGATTTTAAACTTTTCAATACCGAAAAGCAAGAAGTATCCTTAAGCAGTTTCAAAGGAAAGAATGTAATACTTCATTTTTTTCCTCTTGCATTTACCGGAGTGTGCACTACGCAACTTTGTACCGCGCGCGATAATATGGATGTGTACACAAAGTTGAATGCTGTAGTGTTAGGCATATCGGTAGATTCTTTGTTTAGCTTGGCTGAATTTAAAAAGCAGCAACACTATAATTTCGATTTGCTTTCGGATTTTAATAAAGAGGTAATTAAGAATTATGGTTTGGTAATAGAGAATTTTGCATTTGGTATGCAAGGGGTTTCTAAACGTGCCGCATTTGTGTTGGATAAAGAAGGCGTTGTGCGCTATGCAGAGGTTACGCCTACACCTGGTGATTTGCCTAATTTTACAGCTATTAAAGAAGCATTGGAGTCTTTAAATTAAAAGTGCTTAGTGTACTTTGTAAATAAAACTGATGGCTCCGGTTTGCACTTCGGAGGCATTTGAGTTTTCATCGAAACGATATTTGTAAGCAGCTTCAATAGAAGTGCGTACAAGTCCTTCATCGGCAGTGGTGGAACCTGCTTGCGTGTAGCGAGCTTCCACTACTTTTCCGGTTCTATCTACTTTAATTTGTATTACTACTTTCCCTTTTGCTTGGGAGCGGTCGTTTACTTCTGGTTTAAAGCGCAATTTTCTTCCGGCAAGGCGCACATTACCATCGCCAATACCATCGCCATTTCCGGTGCCAAATCCGCTTCCGCTTCCTTCGTAATTTCGTGAGTTGGGGTCGCCTCCTAGTTCGCCTTGGTCGCCTTTGCCTCCTCCGGTTCCATCTCCGGTGCTGTTGTTGGGTTTCCCAAATGCTCCCGGCTTAAACAAGGCATTTTCATCGGCCTTGGGTTGCGGTGGAGCAGCAGGGCTGGTATTTACCACAGGTTTGGTGGGTGTTTTAGGAGGCTCTACAGGTGTAGGAGTAGGTGTTTTTTTTACAGGCTTTGCTGGTGCAATAACCGGAGCTTCTTCTAAATCTTGCGTGGCAATTTCTTCTTCGTTGGCAGCAGGTGGAGTGGGAGCCGGCTCGGCAGGAGTGGGAGCAGCAGCAATGGGTGTGTAACTAAATGCTTGTTCATCGCCTGTGCCTACATCGCTGGTGCCAAAGTTTACGCTCATGCCGCCTTCGTTTTCTTGGTATGGCGGATTGGGTAAAGAAAGTGTGCTTACATACAGTATTAGCAGCAGTATGCTGTGAATAAACAAAGTGAGCAGTGCCGAAGAAATTTTCTTCCGCAACTCAAAGCTTTTGTTTTCCTTTTCAAATACTGTTGTAAACATGTTTAAGAGATGTATAAAAGATGTATTTCCACACTTAAGTATTTTTGGTGGCAAGCACCATTTTTACTTTTAGTTTATTGCCAATTGAAATTAAATCTACCACTACCTGCACAGGCAAAGTATTATCGGCACGTATTACCACAGTTGCATCTGCCATGCCTTGTACAAGTTTATTCAAATCGCTTTCTACTGTTTCGGGCGATGTGGGTTGGTTGTTGATGAAGTATTGTTTTTGAGCATCTACCGAAATTGTGATATTCTGTTTGGTAACAGTTTGCCCCGCTTGCGCTTTCGGTAATACTAATTTTATTACCGATGGGTTTACCATGGTAGAAACTATTAAGAAAAACAGCATCAAGAAAAACATGATGTCGCTCAGCGAATCTGTTCGCATCTCGGAGTGCATTCTGCTTTTTCTTAAACGCATATTCTCTGATTTTTTTTAATGTATAAAAAGTGTAGGCCGCTTAAAATCTGGTTGTTATTTTTTTGCAGGTTCTTGTAGTATATCAATAAAATCTACTGCGGTGCTTTCTAATTGAAAACTCACTCGGTCTATCATTGTATTTAAGTAATGAAAACCGATGTGTGCAATAATGCCCACTACCAATCCGGCTGCAGAAGTAATCATCTTTTCATATAAACCTCCGGCAATAATTCCTATTGAAATATTATCGGCCAACGAAATGTTGTAGAAGATTTTTATTACACCCGAAATAGTACCCACAAAGCCAAACATGGGCGCAATGGCAGCAATAATGCCTAAGTAACCAAGGTGGCGTTCTAGTTTATATATCTCTAATTTTCCGGTGTTTTCAACTGCGCTTTCAATTTCCTTAATTGGTTTGCCTAAACGTTTCAAACCTTTTTCTAATAGGCGTGCAATGGGCGTATTGGTACTTTTACACATAGCCAATGCCGAATCCATTTTTCCTGCCACAAGAAACTCTTTAATGTTATTCATAAAGTTGGGATCAACTTTAGAGGCTTGTCTTATTACAATGTAGCGCTCTACTATTAAAAAAACAGCCACCACACTTAATGCAAGTATGGGAACCATAATCCAACCTCCTTTCATGATTAAACTCAACAGCGAAAGCGATTCTGGCTTTGCAGCAGCATTGGCAATTTGGGCGGTACTATCGTAAGCTATTTGTAAAAGCATAAAGTGGATTTTTATTTCTTAACGGAAAGTGTACTGAATTTAGTATTCAAAAGTGCTTGTTTTATAGCTGTTTGCAGTGCCTGATGCCCACAGTGTTTTGTTTTTCGTTCAACTGAATAGACGGCTTTAGGTGTTGGTAACAGAATGGCTTCGCATTTCACTTTTAGTTATTATTGTACTGTATTTTTTGTGGTGATACTAAATTTTGCTGTTGCTCAAGCGGCTGTTTGTAATGTGAAGAGGTGATGTGGCAAAAACTACGGGCATTTTTTTGAAGAAAAGTAAAATCTATTTATTGTGGCAAAAGAACAAGCAGGAACATCGTTTGAAGTGCTGTCGGCCGATTTTAAGGCAAGAAAATTTTTGCCGCTGTACTGCTTTTGTGGCGATGAACCTTATTTTGTAGATGCACTTACCGATTTGCTGGAACAGTATGCGCTAAGTGATATGGAAAAGGCATTTAACCAAACTATAGTGTATGGTAAAGATGTAAGCGTACAAACCATTACTGAAGCGGCTTTGCGCCCACCCATGATGGCAGAAAGGCAAGTGGTGATTGTGAAGGAGGCACAAGGCTTGGAGTTGCGAAAGGAAGAAGATCAAATGCGGCTACTGAATTATGTAAAGCGAGCAGTACCATCTACGGTGTTGGTGTTTGCATTTAAGAATGCTACGCCCGATAAGCGAAAAGCATTGTGGAAGGAAGTAGCAAAGGCTCCGGGGTATTACGAAGGAAAAGCATTGTACGAAGGCCAAGTTGGAGCATTTGTAAAAAAGTATGCTGCCGAAAGAAAATTTAAAATAGACGAAGCAGCCGTAGAGCTACTAGTAGAAAGTACCGGAACAGAACTTTCTAAAGTAATAAATGAGCTAAGCAAAGTAGTGCTAAATAAAGAAGCCGGCAGCGTTATCTCAGTTGAAGATATTGAGCGCGAAGTGGGCATATCTAAAGAGTTTAGCGTATTTGAACTAAATAATGCCATAGGGAAAAAGGATGCCGAAAGAATATTTAAGATAGCACATTTTTTTGCGCACTCTAAGAGTAATCCATTTGTGGTTACCGTATCTCAGTTATATTCGTTTTTTTCAAAGCTTTACTTGGCTCATTCGCAGCCGGGTGCAGATGATCGCAGCTTGGCAGCACTCATTAAAGTATCTCCGTTTTTTGTAAAAGATTATCGCGAAGCCTTGCACAACTATTCGTTGGAGCAAGTAAAGCATATCTTGCAATTGTTGAATGAATACGATCTACGCAGCAAAGGATTGGGAGGTACGGGAAACATCGGTGAGGGAGAACTGCTGCGTGAGTTGGTGTATAGAATACTTACCGAGAAAAAGGAAAGTATAATTGTAGCATTCACGGAGTAAGTGTTTTTTTATGATGCGCTTTACCGACCATTTAGGGAATTTAATTCAGTTAGGAAGTTTTCCGACACGCATAGTTTCATTAGTGCCTTCACAAACGGAATTGCTCTACGATTTAGGTTTAGAGAATGAAGTGGTGGGTATCACAAGATTTTGTATTCATCCGGAGGTGTGGCGGAGATCTAAGTGTGTTATTGGAGGCACAAAAGATTTCGATTTCAAGGCTATTGCAGCACTTCAACCCGATTTAATCATTGGAAATAAAGAAGAAAACTACGCAGAGGGTATTGCAATTTTGCAACGCCATTATCCGGTGTGGATGAGCGATATCTATGATATTAAGGATGCCATCAACACCATTGCAGCTATTGGCGAACTATGCGGTAGGCAAGCGCTAGCCCAAAACATAATTCAAACCATTGCCAAAGAAAGAGCTCAGTTTAAAAGTAACATAGGGAAAACGGTGGCATATTTTATTTGGAAAAAGCCATACATGGTAGCTGCATCTAATACTTTCATACATGCCATGTTGCAAGAATTTGGATTGCAAAATATATTTGGAGATTATGAACGCTATCCCGAGCTGGCAATAGATACACTCTGTAATATGAAGCCTGATTTGGTGTTCCTTTCTTCGGAACCATATAAATTTTCCCAGCGGCATATTCCGGAGTTCAAGGCAATATTCCCCAATGCGGAAATTGTGCTGGTAGATGGCGAAATGTTTAGTTGGTATGGTTCGCGTTTGCAGCACGCATTTCAGTATTTCAAAACATTAGATTTAAGATAGCTGGGGGGATTGAAATAAAATTTCATACGTATCAAATAGTTGTTATTTGAATTTTGTATTTTCGTTGCCTTCGCAATTTATTCAATATTCATGAGTTCATCTTCACGCGATTTCTCAGGCATTTTAACCAAACTTGGTTTACAGCCTATGGAAGCTCCGGCAATGGTAGCCAATCGAAAAGCTAAACTTTTTATTGGTATTCCCAAGGAGCAAAGTTTTCAAGAGCATCGCATAGCCATAACACCGGAAAGTGTGCGCGTGCTCACTGCCAATGGACATAGAATTTTAATTGAAGAGAATGCAGGCCGCGAATCACATTTCTACGACAACGATTTTTCGGAGGCAGGTGCAGAAATTGTAAAAGATGTAGAAGCCGTTTACAAAGCCGATATTATATTAAAGGTGGCTCCGCCCATGCCTTATGAAATTGAGTTAATGCAAATGAACCAAACGCTTATTTCGCCTTTGCATTTGCCTACACTCAAGCAAGAGTATATAGAAATGTTGATGAAGAAGAGGATTACGGCAATGGCTTATGAATATACAAAAGATGAAGCTGGGCTTTTCCCTTTTGTTCGTTCAATGAGCGAAATTGCAGGAAACTCTGTGGTGCTAATAGCAGGTGAATTTTTGAGCAATGCCAATGATGGGAAAGGGATTTTATTAGGAGGCATTTCCGGTGTGCCACCCGCGAAAGTAGTTATTTTAGGAGCTGGCGTGGTGGGTACTTTTGCTGCACGTGCAGTAATTGGTTTAGGTGCTACCGTAAGTGTTTTCGATAATAATGTATATAAACTTATGCGCCTTCAGGAAAGAATTGGAGCACGGGTTTTTACATCTACTATACAGCCGGAGATTTTAGCGCAGGAATTAGAAAATGCAGATGTTGCCATTGGTGCCATACATAGTAAAAAGGGGCAAACTCCGGTACTAGTTACCGAACAAATGGTAGAAAGAATGAAGCCCGGAGCTGTAATTATTGATGTGAGTATAGACCAAGGCGGCTGTTTTGAAACCTCTGAGATAACTTCACATTTAAAACCAACGTTTAAGAAATATGGCGTTATTCATTATTGTGTACCTAATATTACTTCGCGCGTAAGCCGCACTGCCTCTTATGCCTTTTCTAATATACTTACACCCATTTTATTGCGTATGGGCGAACTACAAGGTATGCAAGGATTGATTTTTGAAGATGTAGGAATTCGCAATGGTATTTATTTATACAAAGGCAATTTAACCAACGAGCATTTAGCTCGCATCTTCCATATTAAACACAGCAACTTAGAATTGCTGTTTGCATCCAATATTTAGTTTAATTGGTTCTGCGCCAAAAAATTACAGCCACGTTTGCCGGACGTGTTTCTGTGCCGCCACCACCATTGTTTACTGCAATATTAAGCGTATGAGTATGGTCTGCAATAGAGTGCGTGTGTGCTCCATCGCTAGAAGTTGTAAATGTGTGGTTATGCCCCATGCAGTTATCGCTCAATCTGCCCATAAAGTTTCCAACGGTATGCCTGCCATCCCAAGTGCTGCCACACGTAGAAGGATTATCGTTCATGCTAATATCTCTTGCATCGGACGATAAATTATCATCATAAGGAATCCAAGTATTCCCGCTGAAGGGGTTAGCACCCGAGGTGGTGCCGGAATGTGTATGCGCACCATTGCTAGAAGTAGTTAATACGCCTGCACCCGCAGCCGTTCCGCTTGCGGTATGCGTGTGGTCTTTTACTGCATCGGCTTGTAGCGTACCGGTAAGTGCGCCCCCGGAAGCTACATTGGCGGCACCACCAACAGCACGAATAAACTCACCGTTTTGCATATCGGTTTTTACCCAAGTGGTACCGGGGTAAATGGCATTAGGATCGGCAGCATTAAACCATTGAACATAAGTGCTTCCTATAGGCGGTGTATTGATGTTGAACCATTGAGTGCCATCGTACACCTCCATGCTACTTAGTGTATTATTCCACCGCAGCGTTCCGGCAGTAGCTGTGGCAGGGCGTTGAGCCGTAGAGCCTTGTGGAAAGGCAATGCCATCATTGCCGGAAGAAACATCGAGTGCCACATTTGGGTTATTATTATTTACTCCAACTTTATTGGCATTTTGATACAAAACGGAATTACATAAATCGCTAGGCGAAGTAAAAACAGCGATATAGTTAGCTGCAGCTGTTCCGCAAATAGCTCCGGGACCTGTAGCTCCGGTAATACCTTGTATGCCTTGCGCGCCTGTGTCGCCCGTAACACCTTGCACGCCTTGCGCTCCAGTAGGGCCGGTGTCTCCGGTTACACCCTGTGCTCCGGTAGGTCCTGTGGCTCCTTGTATGCCGGGTTGGTTACATAATGATAGCCACGAAGTTCCATCAAAATAGTAAAAACAAGAGGCAGTTAAATCAAATACCAATAAGCCTGTTGCCGGATTAGAAATGGCTTGCCTTTGAGTTTGCGTAAGTCGCGGCACCAAAAAGCCTTTATCTTGTGCAGATAACTCTAACACCGAAGAAACATCCGGATTGGCAGTGCCAATTCCAATATTGTTTTGGCTAAAAAGTAATATGGTACTAAAGGAAAACAATACAGAAAGTAACCTTTTATTCATGTAATATAATTTATTCTTTTGAAGGAAATTTTTGCGCGGAAATAATGGATAGCTGCCTTGCTAAATCGGTTTGTACAGCTTCTGTTTTTCGTAGTTTGGCATATATCAGCATCGAAAACATAAAGAAGAAAAGTACGCTTAGGTATAGAATTAAATCGGTACCTCTGCCTACGCCCAACCCATGTGCCAGCGATGTGGTAATTCCTGGATTCAATACAAAAAAAACTCCGATAGCAGCAATGCCAATAAATAATGTTCTATAAAAAATTTGCTGCCTTAATCGGGTTAAGAGAAAGAAACCCAATAACAATAAGGGTACGGTAAGAATTACCTGTATAAGCATTGCCCAAACTTATGCTATTGCAAGCAAAAAAGCAATATGCAACATCATTTACTTGGTAGGCAATACTTCTTAAAAAACCTTTTTCAACTTTCATTTTTTTGTGCGTTGCAATTTTAATAACATCTTCGCCTTAAAGCCGTTTGGTATAAAAGCACGGTAGAATTATGCAGGTATTCCAAAGCCTTAAAGGCAAGATAATGGTGGGTGTAATTGCCATTGCCGCAATTGGCAGTATTTCTCTTACCAACATTTCCTTTTTCGACATCAATAAAAACCTCGATGTTTTTGGTTCACTCTATAAGGAACTGAATACATTGTATGTAGATACATTAGATCACGAAAGTTTGGTGCGCTCCGGCATAGAGAGTATGCTAAACCAAATAGATCCATACACAAACTACATTGCCGAAGAAGATGCTGAAGATTACCGCCTGCAAACCACCGGAAAGTATGCCGGTATTGGTGCGCTTATTGGCAATAGAGATGAGTATGTAATTATCACCGAGCCATATGAAGGTTTTCCGGCAGCCAAAGGTGGATTGCGTGCTGGCGATAGAGTGATAGAGGTGGATGGGAAGGGTGTGCGCGCCTACAAAACCGATGATGTAAGTAAATTGTTGAAAGGCAAACCAGGTACAGAAGTACTATTGAAAATTAAACGATTGAATGCCGAAGGTAAAGAGGATGAGCTTACCGTGAAGTTACAGCGAGAAGAAATTAAAATACGCAATGTTTCTTATTACGGATTGGTAGATAGCAGCATTGCTTATATTAGGCTAACCAACTTTACCATGCGGGCAGGACAAGAAGTTAGAAGTGCATTGCAAGAAATGGCAAAAGCCAAGAAACTGAAAGGTATAGTGTTGGATGTGCGCGGCAATCCGGGAGGTCTTTTAGACGAAGCTATAAATACCGCCAATGTTTTTGTAGATAGAAATACTGAAATTGTAAGTGTAAAAGGAAGAAGCAAAGAAGACACGTATGCGCGGAAAACATTTGCCGATGCAGTAGATACCCAATTACCTATGGTGGTTTTGGCCGATGGCAATTCAGCCTCCGCTGCAGAAATAGTTGCAGGCTCCTTGCAAGATTTAGATCGTGCCGTTGTTATTGGGCAGCGAACTTTTGGTAAGGGATTAGTGCAAACAACAAAACCGTTGCCGTACAATACCAAAGTAAAAATTACTACAGCCAAGTATTATATTCCTAGTGGTAGATGTATTCAAGCCATTAACTATGCCGAGCGCGATAGTACCGGAAGAGTTACCCGCGTGCCAGATTCGCTGCGCACAGCCTTTAAAACCAAAGCAGGAAGAGTGGTGTACGATGGTGCAGGAATTGAGCCGGATATTAAGACCGAGCCGGAGAAAATTCACAACCTTACTATTACATTGTATGCCCGCAATTATATTTTTGATTATGCCACCGAGTATAGAGCAAAACACAGCAGCATTCCGGCAGCTAAAGATTTTCGCTTAACCGATGCCGAATACAACGATTTTGTAAAATGGGTTTCGAGCAAAGAGCACAACTATACCACACGCAGCGAAAAAATTCTTGAAGGATTTAAAGCTGCAACTCAACAAGAAAATTACTACGATAATATTCAAGCAGAGTTTGATTCGCTTCATCAAAAAATTCTTTACGATAAAAAGCAAGATTTATTTAAGCAGAAGAAGCAAATACAAATGTTTTTAGAAGAAGAAATTGCTTCGCGCTACTATTTAAATACAGGTAGGAGCGAAGTGCAAAACCATTACGATACCGATTTAAGAAAAGCAGTGGAAGTAATCAATACACCCAGCCGAGTAGTCCAAATTTTAAACAAGCAGTAAACGAACGAGCAATGAATTTTTCAATAAAGAAAATAGGAATAGTAGCAGTAGGCGCAACTGTATTGTTTGCATCGTATGCCTTTGGAAACCGCTACTTTCAAATATCCAAGAACTTAGATATTCTGGCAGCGGTGTACCGCGAGGTAAATGTTTCTTACGTAGATGAGCAAGATCCGAGCAAGCTCATGCGCAACCTTATAGACGGCATGCTTAAAACACTCGATCCATATACCAACTATTTTAGCCAAAGCCAGGTAGAAACTGCCCGCATGGAGCAAACCGGAAAATTTGGTGGCATAGGTGTTAAGGTAGAAATGCAAGATGGTATTGCTGTAATTACCCATGTAGAAAAAGGCTTGCCTGCGTATGAAAGCAATTTAAAACCCGGAGATAGAATTATTGAAATAGATGGCACGGTTACTAAAGGAAAAGCAAAAGAAGATGTTGAGCGATTCCTACGTGGGCAGCCCAACTCAACCATGAGCATTAAGGTAGAAAAAGTAATTGCTGCAGAAAAGTACGAAACGCAAACATTATCGCTTTCGCGAATAGAAACGCAAGAAACAAATGTGCCCTACTTTGGTATGATTACAGAAAATACAGGTGTGGTACGCCTTAAAATCTTTAATGAAAATGCAGCGCGTGATGTGAAGAATGCCTTCGATAGTTTAAAACGCAGCAATCCGGCAATGAAAAGTTTGATATTGGACTTGCGCGGAAATCCCGGTGGGTTATTGCAAGAAGCAGTTAAGATTGTAAACATATTTATAGACAGAAATCAGTTGGTTGTATCTACCAAAGGTAAAGTACCGGAATGGAATACTTCCTTTAAAACCTTAGATGCTCCTACCGATACCAAAATTCCCATTGCCGTAATTACAGATAATATGAGCGCTTCGGCATCCGAGATTGTTTCGGGCAGCTTACAAGATTTAGATCGCGGTATTGTAGTGGGGCAAAAAACTTATGGAAAAGGATTGGTGCAAATAACTAAAAACCTAAGCTATAACACTGTTTTAAAAGTTACTACCGCAAAGTATTACATACCAAGCGGCAGGTGTATTCAGGCAATAAACTATGCCGAGAAAAATACCGATGGTAGCGTAAAGCGTATTCCCGACTCGTTGAAGACAGCTTTTAAAACCAAAGCAGGAAGAACTGTTTACGATGGTGGCGGCATAGATCCGGATGTGGTGATTCCCAAAAAGGAAATCAGCAAAATTGCACAGCAACTTGAAGCAAAACATTTACTCTTCGATTATGCAACACTTTTTGCATTGCAACATAAAGGCATTGCTTCTCCCAAAGATTTTAAGTTGAGCGATGCAGATTTTAGTGCGTTTCTACAGTTTATTCAGAATAAAGATTACTCCTATTCAACTGAAAGCGAAAAGTTGTTGGAAGAGTTGAAGAATGCAGCTGAAGAAGAAAAGTATTTCGATGCTATTAAAGAAAAATACGAAACCATAAAAGCAAAACTGGCACACGATAAACAGCAAGATGTAATAAAATCCAGAAAGGAAATTACAGCCTTGTTAGAAGCAGAAATTGTTGGTCGTTATTATTTTGATGCAGGCTTTGAACAGCGGCAAATGCTTAGCGATGACCGCATAGCTAAAGCATTAGAAATACTAAACGATATGCCTAAGTACAATGAAATATTAAGCGCTAAGAAATAAGGATACACCTTAAAAGGTTACTTCTTGTTGTTAGACTTTTTTAGTCCCATTTCGGAGCCCATTTTTAGCATCATAGCAAAGGCTTGTTCAAAATCATTTTGAATAGTACCTTCTAAAATAGCTTCTTTAATTGCTTCCTTAATAATGCCTATTTCCTTTCCGGGAGCAATGTTGAATGTATCCATAATAAGCTCACCACTTACCGGAGGTTGAAAATTGCGAATGCGGTCTTTTTCTTCTACTTCTTTCAGCTTCTCTCGCACACGCTCAAAGCGCTCTAAGTAGCGAACCATTTTTTGTTTGTTCTTAGTGGTAATATCGGCTTCGCAGAGCATAAGTAAAGATTCAATATCATCTCCGGCTTCAAACAATAATCTTCTTAAGGCAGCATCGGTTATTTCTTCTTTAGTGAGTGCAATGGGGCGCAAGTGCAGGAATACCATTTTCTGTACAAACTTCATTTCGGTTCCCATGGGTAGTTTCATGCGCTTAAATATCTTGGGAACCCATTTGCTGCCAAGTACTTCGTGTCCATGAAAAGTCCACCCTTCTCCGGGAACAAACCGTTTGGTAGGTGGTTTGGCAATATCGTGCAAAACGGCAGCCCAGCGCAGCCAAAGATTTTTGGTGGTGCGTGTAATATTGTCTAATACTTGCAGTGTGTGAAAAAAGTTGTCTTTATGCCCTTTGCCTTCATAATTTTCTACACCTTTCAATGCTTGAAATTCGGGAAATATTATTTTTAGCAAACCTGTTTCTTCCAATAAGATAAACCCTTTTGAAGGTTTTTTTGCAAGGATAATTTTATTGAGTTCATCGCTTATTCTTTCTTGCGAAATAATATGAATGCGCTCGGCATTGCGCTGGATTGCTTGCAGCGTTTCAGGAAAAATTTCAAAATCTAATTGTGTGGCAAAGCGTATGGCACGCATCATGCGCAAGGGATCATCGCTAAAAGTAATATCGGGGTCGAGCGGTGTGCGTATGGTTTTGGAGTTTAAATCGGCAATGCCGCCAAAGCTATCTAGCAATGCTCCGTAATTGTGAGCGTTTAGTGAAACCGCGAGTGCATTTATGGTAAAATCTCTCCGATTTTGGTCGTCTTGTAAAGTGCCTTCTTCTACTGCGGGTTTTCTGGAGTTTCTATCGTACGATTCTTTTCGTGCGCCCACAAATTCTACATCTGCTCCGTGCCATTTAAAGTTGGCTGTGCCAAAATTTTTAAATACCACAGGGTGAATATCGGCACTTAGCTCTGCGGCTGTGGCGGTAGCCAATTCTATGCCGCTTCCTACGCATACAAAATCAAAATCTTTGCATGGGCGCTGAAGTAATTGGTCGCGTACATAGCCGCCTACCACATAGGTTTCTACTTGTAGTTTGGCTGCGGCTTTTTTTACAGCTTCAAAAACGGGATGCGATAAGTCTATTTTTGTTTGCATACAACAAGCGATGAAAGTAGGCTAAGATTTTTTTTGTTGCCATATTAAAAGTGCGATGCAGCTGGCAAAAATTAAAAAGCCTTCGTTTCTTTTAATTTGGAAAGAAACAAAGGCTTTGTTTGCAAAGTAGCGATGCGCTTAGATGGCAGCGTTTACTCGTGCTAAATATTTTTCTGCTTCGCGACCTTCGTCTGAATTAGGATAGTTGGTGCTTATTTCTTCTAACAAGGCTTTGGCATCGCTATATTTTTTTTGCTTTTCGTAAGCCAATGCTGCTTTGAAAAGGAAGTAAGGTGTATATACTTCGTTTTTAGAGAACGAAGCTGCTTTTTTGTAGTAAGAAGTGGCATCGTCCATTTTTCCCAATTCTGAATAAGCATCGCCAATGGCATTTAACTTTACTGCACCTAAAATTGGGTCTGAAGTGCTGAATTTATCGAGATATTTTACAGCATTATCGTATTGCTTTAAGTTTAAGTAGCAAATACCGGCATAGTAATTGCTAAGATTAGCGGCTTTGGTAAAGCTGTATTTGTTCCCAATTTCTAAAAAGCCTTTATTGGCTCCATTGCCGTTTAATGCCACATTAAATGAATCTTTTGCAAAAGCCAGTTCTGCATGAAACATTTCTTTTTGTGCTTTTAAATTGCGATCGGGCAACCATTTCATAAATACAAAAACCAATGCACCGATTACTACCAATAATCCGGCTCCGCCATAGGTTACCAATTGTTGTTTTTCTTCAAAGAAGTGTTGCACTTTATCGAAAAAGCCTACACTGTTTGTAGCAGCATTTGCTGTGGTTGTTTCTACTTCCTGAACTTCTTTTTCTAATTCTTCAGACATGTTTATTGGATTGAATTTTTTATTGTTTTTTTTGAAGGCGTTTTAAATTATTCGGTCATAAAAGGATAATCCTGCTGCACATAAATATGGTTGAATAATTCATTGTTGCTTGGGTAAGGCGATGCTTCCGCAAATTGTACACAATCGTCTATTTCGGCATCTACTTTAGCGCTAATTGCTTCTATTTCTTCGGGAGTAGCCCATTTCTTTTTCACGATAGTTTCTAAGGTGGTTTCTATCGGATCTAACTTTTTATAGGTTTCTACTTCTTCTTTGGTGCGGTATTTTTGAGGGTCGCTCATGCTGTGCCCTTTGTAGCGGTAGGTGCAAATTTCTAAGAAAGTAGGACCTTCGCCTTTGCGCGCTCTCGCTGCAGCTGTTTCTATGGCTGCGTGTACGGTTTCGCATTTCATACCATCTACACTTTCTGATGGCATATCGTATGCTTCGCCTAGTTTTGCAATTTGTGTAACGTTTGAACTTCTTTTCACCGAAGTGCCCATGGCATAGCCGTTGTTTTCGCAAACAAAAATTACTGGCAATTTCCACATCATTGCCATATTGAATGTTTCGTGCAGAATGCCTTGGCGTGCTGCACCATCGCCAAAAAAGCAAATGGTTACGTTGTCTTTATCTAAGTATTGGTCTGAGAACGCAATGCCGGCTCCCAAGCCAATTTGAGCGCCCACAATTCCGTGTCCGCCAAAAAAGTTATGTTCTTTGGAAAAGAAGTGCATAGAGCCACCTTTGCCTTGTGTGCATCCGGTTGCTTTACCAAACAATTCTGCCATGGCAGCACGCGAAGAAATACCTTTAGCTATGGCTAAAGCGTGATCGCGATAAGCTGTAATTACGCGGTCGTCTGCACGGAGTGCCGTCATCATACCTGCCGCTACTGCTTCTTGCCCAATATATAAATGGCAGAAGCCGCGAATTTTTTGTTGCCCGTATAGCATACCGGCACGCTCCTCAAACTTGCGCAGGCGCAGCATAAGCTCGTACCAATATAGGTAAGTTTCTTTTGTGAATTTTGTTGCCACTTCTAAAAAAGGTTGGCAAACGTAAGGAAAAAAGTGTAAACTCCATACTTGTGCAGTTAGAATTGCGGAGCAGGCAGTTTAAATCTTATTTTTTTATACACATAAGACTAAAACTCGCTTTTTTTTGGTGTATGTTTACAGCCACTTTTAAACTAAAAATTCTGAGTATGGGTAATTTTTTACGAAAATTGATGGTGCTGCTTATGGCACTCAATTTAAGTTACGGTTTTGCGCAGGTGGTAACTATACCTGCTGCCAATACCGCAGGTACGGGAAATAGTACCGTTGGAAGAAAACCTTATGGTAATTGGTGGGGCTATGAGCGTTCGGCAGCCATTTATACTGCGGCTGAAGTTGGCTATCCCGGAACAATAAGTGCCTTGGGTTTTTATGTAGAGTCACTTTCTTCTCCGGCAGATTCTACTCCGGTGAAAATTTACTTAAAACATTCGCCTTCTGCTTCGTTTGGCTCAGCCGCTACGTATGCTAGCGAAATAGCTTCTGCCTCGTTGGTGTTTTCCGGCAATATTTATGCTACAGATTTAGTTGCGGGTGCTTGGATTACTACAACTTTAGATTCTACTTTCTTTTATAATGGTACTCAAAATTTAGTAGTACTGGTAGAAACTAATGGTGGAAGTACTGGTATTGAGGGGCAATACGGAAAACAGTTTAGATACAGCACTCAAGGCAGTAACTCATTCCAATATTGGCAGACAGATAATACCCCTCCTTCTTCAACCGGTACTTTGGGTAGTGCTAGGACTAATATCCAATTAACAATTGCACCAGCACCAACTTGTTCTGGCACTCCAACTGCGGGCACGGTAAGTGGTCCGGCTTCGGTGTGTGCAGGTAGTGCTGTTAGCCTTTCGTTAAGTGGGCAAACTTCAGGAGTTGCCGGAATTACCATTCAATGGCAGAAATCGTCTGATAGCTTGGTGTTTACAAATAAGCCATACAATGCCAATGCCGCTACTACAACTGATACTATTAGCACAAAAACATACTACAGAGTTGTTGTAAAGTGTGGTACAGATTCCGCTATCTCTAATGTGTTGGGCGTGGGCATAAGTGCACCAACAGCTTGCTATTGTGTTCCACCTCTTTCTTCTGGATGTTCTTTAAATGACCTTATAAATTCTTTTTCAATTAGTTCGTTGGTGAATTCCGGTTCAGGATGTAATGGACAAGCAAATAGTTATATTAACTATCCTGAAAGCCAATTTACTACTACTTTAATTGAAGGCGTAACATATTCAGCTTCGGTAACTGCTGGCACTGGTTCAGGTACACACGGAGCAGCTATATGGATAGATTTTAACCAAAATGGAAGCTTTGCCGATAGTAATGAGTTTTTCTTAATTTCAAACAGTATTGCTGCTAGCGCTACGGCAACCAATAATCTTGTTACAATTCCTGCCGGTATTACTCCCGGAAAAACAAGGTTGCGCGTTAGATATGTGTATAGCACTACTCTAACTTTAGGAAGTTCTTGCACTAGTGCTTCTTATGGAGAAACTGAAGATTACACAGTAACACTATCCGGTCCGGTAACTTGTACCAATCCACCGGCAGCAGGAACTGTTACAGCAAATAAAACAAAAGTATGTGCTAATGATTCTACTGTTTTAAGTGCTACAGGATACGAATTGGGCGCTTCATTGCAGTGGCAGGTTTCTACCGATTCTTTAAGTTGGAGCGATGTGCCAAGTGCAACTTTAGCTTCTGTAACTTCACAACCGGTTACTGCACCTGTGTTTTATAGATTGAAAGTAACATGTATAGATTCTACTTTTTCTAATGCAGTAAAATTGGAGACAAAACTTTGCTATTGTGCCTCTTATGCTACTAATTCTGCCGATACTAAAATTGACTCTGTATTTTTTAATACAATAGTTACAGGCTCACCACTTAGTACATGCCAAACCTATACAGATTATACCAATCTCTCTACCACTGTACAGCGATTGGTTCAATATCCTCTTACTGTAAAGAATGGTTATTGTGGAGGTACACATTACGCTGGTTATTTAGGTGTTTTTGTTGATTGGAACCAAGATGGCGATTTTGCAGATGCAGATGAAACTGTTTATACCTTTGGGCCTACAACAGCACGCGCTTCTATTCCTGTAGGGCTTGTAAGTGTACCAGATTCTGCTAAGTTGGGTTCTACCACCATGCGTGTAGTGTTTAGAGAAGGTTCTGCTCCAGCTGCTTGTGGTACCTATGGTTATGGCGAAACAGAGGATTATACAATTGAAGTTACAGCGGCTCCTCCATGTAATACGCCAACTGTGGGAGGAACCATTTCAGGACCGGATAGCGCAGAGGCAAATACTACAGGAGTGTTTGTTGTGAACGGCTATTCAGGAACTAACTTCTCTTGGGAAATTTCAAATAGCCCAACAGGACCTTTTACAGTTTTGGGTGTAGATAACGATTCTTTAACTTTATTGCTAAACGCGGTAGGTACATTCTATGGCCGTGTTAAAGTATTGGCAAATGGTTGCGCTTCTTCTTATTCAGATACATTCTCTATTGTAATTACACTTTCTGGCGATGAGCCTTGTAATGCCATTACAGCTAATTTGGGTAAGAATGGACCTTTTGATTTTACGCTTTATACTACCTCTGCTAATGAAGTTCGTCCTTTGGGCGATAGTTGCGAAGTTCAAACCAGATGGTGCGATGCAGATGTAGCTCAATCTGTATGGTTAAAATTCCAAGCACCAGCATCCGGTAGAGTGTATATGAGAGCTCCGGGTGGCGATAACCGCTTGGCATTATGGGATGCAAGTGATTGTGCCGGATTGGCAGATTCAACTTTAGGCGGTTATACTTTGTTGGCTGCAAATGACGATGATCCAAACTACTTAACTGCAGGAAGTGAAGAGTATTCAGCTTTTATTGATACCGTAGAGTGTTTGGTACCGGGTAAATTCTATTATGTACAATTGGCTCCTAATGCTTGGTTTGGTCAATCTACAGATACTACTAGTTTCTTCTTAGAGGAAGCACCTGCAAAGGATGCCAGCTTTGTTGGCATGGCTCAGGCTGTTTACTGTGAAGATGCATCTGCCGAAACATTGTATCCTGCAACTCCGGGAGGTGTGTTCTCTGGTACTGGTGTGAATAACGGAAATGAATTCGATCCAAGTATTGCCGGAGTGGGCGGACCTTACATTGTTACTTATACTTTAAATGGTTGTTACACTTTTAGCGATACAGCTTCGGTTTCTGCAATACCTGATATTGCCAGTGTAACTATTGAAGACATAAAATGTTTTGGACAGCAAGATGGTTCTGTTGCTATTACAATGGCAAGCGGAACAGCTCCATTTACATTTAACTGGAGCAATGGAACTAATGATTCTTTATTGGCAAATGTTGGTGCAGGACAATACCAAGCTACCATTACCAGTGCCGATAACTGCTCAAGCATATCTGCACAATATGTGGTAACAGATTCTACTACTGCTTTAACAGCTACAACTACTGCAACCGATGTTAAATGTTTTGGCAATGCCACCGGTTCTGTAACTGTAACTGTACAAGGCGGAGAGCCTGCTTATACTTATGCATGGAGCAATTCCGGTACTGCCGATTCGGTTAGTGGTGTTGCTGCAGGAAGTTATTCTGTAACCGTTACCGATAAAAACGGATGTACAACTACTGCACAAGATACAGTTAGTGAACCTGCATCGGCCTTGTCTGCTACTTCTGTTGCTACCGACCAGGTTGGTGCTACCAATGGTACCATTACTGTAACAGCTACAGGTGGAACACCAAGCTACCAATATGCTTGGAGCAATGGCGATACTGCACAAAACCTTACGGCTGTTGCTGGAGTTTATACACTCACAGTTACCGATGCCAATAATTGTACATTTGTATTAACTGATACCATCAATTTTGTAAGTGGTGTAGAAGGTGTGGTTTCTGGAGTAAGAAGAATTAGCTTATATCCAAATCCAACTGTAGGCGCTGCTAATTTGGAGGTTGAGTTGGAAAATGAAAAACCAATTGGCGTTGAAGTATTTGATGCCTTTGGTAAATTAGTTTTAGTACAAAACATTGCTGCTGCTAAACACGAAGTTATCAGCTTAGATATGAACGGCTTTGCCGCAGGTTTGTATAGTGTTCGTGTAAAAGTTGCGGGAGCATTCTATACTAAACAAATATCTATACAACGCTAGTTTTTAGTAAATGGATATTTAAAGCCGCTTGATATTATTGTCAAGCGGCTTTTCTTTTTTAATAAATTACTTGAACATTGGAGAATGAAATTTAGAACAGAAATGGCAATAGAGAAGTTTGGTTTCCAAATTTCGCATGAGCATTCACTGGTGTTTATTGGTTCTTGTTTTGCCGATGAAGTGGGCAGTTGTTTTTTAAAGCACGGCTTTCAAACATTGGTGAATCCATTTGGCGTTATCTTTAATCCTATTTCCATAGCTTCTATTTTAAGCCAAGCATTGGATGCCGATTATGAATTTGCAACTACTTTGATTGAATATAAGCAGCGATATTATTCATTGGCGCATCATGGAAGTTTTGCTTCGGATAACCGTGGTGAGTTGGTTGCGGCATTGCAAAGGGGCAATAAGCAATTGCATATAGCGCTCAAGAAATGCAATTACTTGTTTATTACACTCGGCACTGCCAATGTATATGAATGGAAAGAAACAAGAAGTGTGGTGGCAAATTGCCATAAAATTCCGGCATCGTTTTTTGAGAAAAAGCGTTTAACTCCCAGTGCCATTGTTGATGCATTTACGCCTGTATTGAAACAGTTGTTGGAATTGAATCCTGCCATGCAAATAGTATTTACGGTTAGCCCTGTTCGCTATTTGAATTTTGGAATGCATGAAAATCAACTTTCAAAAGCAACATTATTGCTTGCGGTAGAAGCTATGGTGGAAGCACACAGCAATTGCAACTATTTTCCCGCGTATGAGCTGGTGATAGATGATTTGCGGGAGTATCGTTTTATGAAGGATGATTTAATACATCCCAATGCGCAAGCTGTAAACTATATATGGGAAAAGTTTGGCACTGCTGTTTTTAGTGAAACTACCACAAAACTCAACCAGCGGGTAGCTGCATTTTATACCATGAAGAATCATAAATTGGTAGGTACAGATGCAGAGGCGCAGCAGCAATTTTTAAAGAAGGTAGCAGCAGAAAAAGATGCTTTAAAGCAATTACTGCCAATGGCTTGTTTAGATTAGTTTCCTAATTGTTTTTTCAGTTCGTGTAGTTTTATGAGTGCTTCGATAGGAGTGAGGGTGTTTACATCTAAGGCTGCAAGTGTTTCGCCCAAGTTTTTAAGCGTGGGATCGGCAGTTTCAAAAATACTGAGTTGAAAAGCGGGGGAAATGCTTTTAACGTGTTGGCGCGTATCGTTATGTACGCGTTTGCTCTCTAATTCGTGCAGTACTTCGCTGGCGCGATTTAATACAGCTGGAGGCATTCCCGCCATTTTAGCCACATGAATGCCGAAGCTATGTTCGCTACCTCCGCTTTCGAGTTTTCGTAAGAAAATAATTTTGCCTCCGGTGTCTTTTACCGACACATGAAAATTCTTGATGCGTTTGTATTTTTCTGCAAGTTCATTCAGTTCGTGATAGTGTGTGGCAAAGAGTGTTCTGGGATGTGCATTGGCATTGTTGTGTAAATACTCTACAATACTCCATGCAATAGAAACACCATCGTAGGTAGAAGTGCCTCTTCCAATTTCATCTAGTAGAATTAAACTGCGCTGCGAAAGGTTATTCATAATTCCTGCAGTTTCGTTCATTTCTACCATAAAAGTAGATTCTCCGCCCGAAAGGTTATCGCTGGCACCTACTCGTGTAAAAATTTTATCGGCATAGCCAATAGTAGCGTGTGTGGCGGGTACAAAACTGCCTGCTTGCGCCATCAATACAATTAGTGCCGTTTGGCGGAGCAGTGCAGATTTACCGGCCATGTTGGGGCCGGTAATTACCAATACTTGTTGGTTGTTGCAATCTAAAAATACATCGTTGGGGATATAACTTTCGCCAAATGGTAGGCGCTGTTCTATAACAGGATGGCGGCCGCTTTTAATATCAATTACCAAAGAATTGTTGATGGTTGGTCGGGAATAGCCGTAAGCAGTGGCGCATTGGCTAAAACACATTATGCAATCTAATGAGGCTAGAAGTGCTGCATTCAGTTGCAGGCTTACAACAAAGTCTTTGGTAAACTGCACCAGTGCATTAAAAAGTTCTTCTTCGAGTGCTTGTATTTTTTCGCTGGCGCCCAATACTTTTTCTTCATATACTTTTAGCTCCGGTGTAATGTAGCGCTCAGCATTGGCTAGCGTTTGCTTGCGAATCCATTCGTTGGGCACTTTATTTTTATGGGCATTGGTTACTTCTAAATAATAACCAAACACATTGTTGAATCCAATCTTTAAGGATGAAATTCCGGTGCGCTCTATTTCAGTTTTTTGTATGCCGGCAATGAAATCTTTTCCGCTGGTTTGTATGGCACGCAGTTCATCTAATGCTGCATGATAGCCGCTATTGATAACATTGCCTTTGTTGAGCATGGCAGGAGCATCGGTAAATAGTGCGGCTTCAATTTTAGCTGCCAATGCAGGTAATGGATTAAGTTGGTGTGCAATGGCAAGCACTTGCTCATTTGCTTGCTGTTGTAGCAACTTTTGGATAGCGGCAATAGATTGCAAAGCACGTTTTAGTTGAACCATTTCGCGCGGTGAAATTTTTTGCAAACTCACTTTTGCAGTAATGCGTTCGAGGTCACCAATATTTTTTAGGAGGCTTTTGAGTTCTGTTAAAAGTGTTTCGTTGGTAAGGAAAAATGCCACCATGTCAAGGCGGTTTTCTATGGCTTGCACATCTACTAAAGGCAATAGCAGCCATCTGCGCAGTAGCCTGCTGCCCATAGGCGAAACGGTTTGGTCTAGTACATCCAGTAAACTTTTTCCATCGCGGTGTACAGGCTCTACCAGTTCTAAGTTTTGTATGGTAAACCTATCTAGCCATACATATTTTTCTTCGCGCAGGCGTGTAATTTTGGTAAGGTGGCTTAGCTGATGGTGCTCGGTATCTTTTAAGTATTGCAGTATAGCTCCGGCAGCAACAATGCCCACTTTTTCATCTTCAATTCCAAAGCCTTTGAGCGAGTGTGTACCAAATAGTTTTAGGAGTGCGTCTAAGGCATTGTCGAAATTAAAAATCCAGTCTTCGAGGCGGTAGGAATAAAGCTTGCTTCCAAAAAGTGTATGGAAATCTTTTTCGGTTTTTCGTTGGTATAATACTTCGGCAGGCGCAAGGCTTTGCAATAGTTTGTCTATGTAAGCATGGTTGCCTTCTGCCACAAAAAACTCTCCGGTAGAAACATCTATAAAGGCAGCACCAAATTGTAATCCTTCAAAATAAACGGCAGCTAAAAAGTTGTTGCTGCGGTTATCGGTAAGGCTATCGCCCAAAGCAATGCCGGGTGTTACCATTTCGGTAACGCCTCGTTTTACAATGGTTTTGGTGAGTTTGGGATCTTCTAGTTGGTCGCAGATAGCAACACGGTGTCCTGCTTTTACTAATTTAGGAAGGTAGGTATCTAAAGCGTGATGCGGGAAGCCAGCCAAATCTACTTCGCTGGCTTTGCCGTTGCTTCTTTTTGTAAGTACAATTCCTAAAGTGGCGGCTGTTTTTCGGGCATCATCGGCAAAAGTTTCGTAAAAATCGCCTACACGGAAAAGTAGAATGGCATCGGGATATTTTCCTTTTATCTGGTTGTATTGCTTCATAAGAGGAGTTTCGTTCTCCGCTACTACACTCTTTTCTCCGCTTTTTTGCACTGCCATGAGCGCAAAGAAGCATTTATTCTTGTTGGCTTGAAATACTTAATTGGGTGGTGTGGAAAAAATGTGAAGTGAAATGACTTTAACTAAGTAATGGTTTCAACCAAAATTCTTGAACCAAAAGTTATATTCGCGCTGCATAAAATTATACAATATGTTTTTTGAATTAACCGAAGAGCAACAAATGATAAAGCAGGCTGCACGCGATTTTGCACAAAACGAATGCAAGCCGGGCGTAATTGAAAGAGATGATACACAGGCATACCCGACCGAGCAGGTAAAGCGTATGGCAGAGCTTGGATTTTTAGGTATGATGGTAGATCCGGCCTATGGCGGTGGCGGCATGGACACTTTAAGCTATGTGCTGGCAATGGAAGAGATTTCTAAAGTAGATAATTCTTGCTCCGTAACCATGAGTGTAAACAATTCGTTGGTTTGCTGGGGATTAGAAAAATATGGAAGCGAAGAGCAGAAACAAAAATACTTGGTGCCATTGGCAAAAGGCGAAAAATTGGGAGCCTTTTGTTTAAGCGAACCGGAAGCAGGAAGCGATGCTACCAGCCAGCGCACTACGGCAGTTGATATGGGTGAATATTACTTACTAAATGGAACAAAAAACTGGATTACCAATGGCGGTAAAGCGTCTGTATATTTAGTAATTGCACAAACCCATGCCGAAAAGGGGCATAAGGGCATCAATGTATTGATAGTTGAAAAAGGAATGGAGGGTTTTGATATAGGCAGAAAGGAAGATAAGCTAGGCATTCGCTCTTCGGATACGCATACACTGCTATTCAATAATGTGAAAGTGCCTAAAGCCAACAGAATTGGTGAGGATGGCTTCGGTTTTAAATTTGCCATGCAAACCCTAAGCGGTGGTAGAATTGGTATTGCCGCACAAGCACTTGGTATTGCTGCGGGCGCTTACGAATTGGCCGTGCAGTATTCTAAAGAGCGTAAAGCATTTAATAAGGAAATTATTAATCACCAAGCCATTGCTTTTAAATTGGCAGATATGGCAACCGAAATAGAAGCTGCACGTTTGTTGGTATATAAAGCAGCTACGTTAAAAGACGAAGGCAAAAATTATGATATAGCAAGCTCTATGGCTAAACTATATGCCAGCGAAGTAGCAATGAAGCATACAGTTGAAGCGGTGCAAATTCACGGTGGATACGGCTTTGTAAAAGAATACCATGTTGAAAGACTTATGCGCGATGCTAAGATTACTCAAATATATGAAGGCACCAGCGAGGTACAGCGTATTGTAATTTCGCGTGGAGTAACCAGTTAATTAGTATAAAACGGCAGTATTAACTGTTTCATACAACTCAACTAATATGCATCAGCAGTAGAAACTGCTGGTGCATTTTTTTTAAAATTTGATAATGAAGATTGGATGCTTACATTGCCGAGTCGGCAAATAGTTGTACCGATATTTGCATGTATTTTTAGGAGTGCTTTTTGATAAATCGTCCTTCTTTTACTCTTTTGTTGTAGGCAGTATAAACCATAGCGCAAATAGAGCCATAAACTACTAGCAGCAATAAGCGCGACATGTTTATATACACCGAAGACTCTCCGGTTATTTTGTTGTAAATATCCGGCAAAGAGCCTACAAAAACAGCACCAATAAAGAGAGGTGTAACATACTTAATGATATACTTGAACACTATGGGAACCTTAATGTCTGCACCTTCGGTTATTTCTTTCCAGCCCTCATCTATACCAAAAACCCAAGAGAATAGAATGATTTCTGCTAAGGCAAAAACTACTAATCCAACTGTGCCCGCCCAGTAATCGTATTCATCAAATACACCTTCATTAAAGAACACAACGGTTGGAAAGCCGAGCAGCAGCACAATAATTCCAAAAAGCCATGCAGATTGGTTGGTTTTCCATCCAAATTCATCGCGCATAAAACTTATCCAAGGTGTGCCCATGGCCAAAGAAGAAGTAATGCCGGCAAAGAACAACAGCCCAAACCACATTGCACCTGCCACCACGGCAAAGGTGCTTCCCCATTGTTGGAATAAGTACGGTAAGGTTTTGAACCCCAATCCTAAACCGCCTGTTTTGGTAAGTTCAATTACTTTATCTATGCCTAAGTAGCCAATAGATATTGGAATAATGATGGCACTCCCCAGCACCACTTCCACAAACTCGTTCATCCAGCCCGCACTCATGGCGTTTAACGCAATATCGTCTTTGCTTTTTAGGTACGAAGAATAACATTGAATTGATCCCATGCCTACCGAGAGTGTAAAGAAAATTTGCCCGGCAGCCGCTAACCAAACCTTAGGTGACCAAATGGTAGAAAAATCGGGTGTCCATAAGAAGTTTAAGCCCACAGTGCCATCAAAAATGGCACCATCTTTTCCGGCAGTTATGGTTACTCCTTTTATGGCAATAAATGCGCCAAACATAATGAGCAGCGGCATTCCAATTTTTGCTGCTTTCTCTACTCCGCCTTCTAACCCACGCGAAAGAATCCATACATTTAAGAAAAGACAGAATACCCAAAATAGTACAGGCTCCATGGTTTTTAATCCAATGTAATCGCCAAAAAATGCTGCAATTTGGTCTGCACTTTTTCCTGAGAATGAACCTGCTAAACTATGATACATGTAACTGAGCGTCCAAGATTCTAAATAGCAGTAATAAGAAGCTACTGCTATGTTGGTGAAAATGCCGAATACGCCAATGTATTTCCAAAAGGCGCGCTTATCCATAGCGCCCATAATAAATGGTGTGGAGTGGTGCCCGTGTTTACCTCCAAAACGCCCCATGCTCCATTCTACAAAAAGCAAAGGAAGCCCCATGAGTAGCAAACAAACCAGGTAAGGAACAATAAAAGCTCCACCGCCATTTTGCACCGCCTGAACAGGGAAACGTAAGAAATTTCCAAAGCCAACTGCATTGCCGGCCATTGCTAAAATTAAACCAATACGCGATCCCCAGTTCTCTTGTTGCTGTGTCATTTACGCTATTTTTTAAAAATGATATTTAGCTGTAAGAATATAAAAAATAAACTTCCATGCTATGTAGATTTTTATGTATGGAGGTTGCTTCAAACAGTTGTTTTTTTGAAATAGATTTTAATGAAATTTGAAAATTCTTGTAGTAGTATTTTTACAGGCATGGCTGCCATTTCTACACCTGGTTTTAAGTGTACTTCGCATAGTTTAATTTGTAGTTGTTGTAATGCGGCAAGTTTTACAAACTCCATATCGAATAAGTAACGCTTAATAGTGGTTTGCATAAACGCTGCTTTCCCTTTTTGGTTAAATCCTTTTAGGCCGCATTGCGTATCGTCTGTGGGAATAGCAAGCATGGTGCGAATAAAAAAGCGCAGTATTTTGGAAATGAATGCACGCGATTTTGGGATGGCATTGTAATATGCTTTAGAGCGAATGCCAACCGCTACATCGGCTCCGGCTTTTAGTGTTTGTAAAATTTGAATAAGGCTTTCTTGTGTGTATGGAAAATCTACATCGGTATAAATTACAAAAGTGCCGTTGCTAGCTGCCACACCTTGGCGCAGTGCAAATCCTTTTCCTTCGTTTTTGGGGTAGCTGATGCAGGTGCAACTTGCTATGGCGTTGAGTTGAGTTGCGGTGATGTGGGGAAAGTTTTGTGTGCTGCCATCGTTTACGATAATGAGTTCGGTGGCTGGTTCTATTTTTTGGATTTCCCGATACGAAGCCAATACGGTTTCGAGCCAATGTTGGCGGGGATTAAAGCACGGTATAACAATGCTGAGCGAATACTCCATTCAACTTCAAATAAATTATTTTGAAGTGGTATTGCCTAATTTAAACTGCTGAAGCTCACTGGCACTACGCGGCTTACGCCCATTTCGGGCATGGTAACACCGTAAATGGCATCTACTGCACTCATGGTGCTTTTGTTGTGTGTAACAATAATAAACTGCGAGTCTTTGCTAAACTCTTGTATAATCTTATTGAATTTGGCAATGTTGGTATCGTCTAATGGAGCATCTACTTCATCGAAAATACAGAATGGTGCCGGTTTTAGCAGGTATAGCGAAAAGAGTAGTGCTGTTGCCGTAAGTGTTTTTTCGCCACCCGAAAGTTGGTCTATTACCGTTGGGCGTTTGCCTTTGGGTTTGGCTATTATTTCAATTTTAGATTCGAGTGGGTCTTCGGGATTTACAAGGAATAAATCGCATTGGTCTTCTTCGCTAAAGAGTGTTCTAAATACTTTAATGAAGCTTTCGCGCACTTTATCGAATGCATCGGTAAACTGTGTTTTTGCAGAGTCTTCAATTTCTTTAATGGTATTTAGGAGCGATGTTTTGGCATCTTCTAAATCTTTGCGTTGTGTAATAATAAAGTCGTAGCGGGTTTTCATTTCATCGTAAGCCTCTACTGCCATTGGGTTTATTTCGCCAAAGCCTTCGATGCGTTTTTTCATTTTTTGCACATCTGTTTCTAGTTCTTCTTTAGAGAAGTTGCTTTCAATTTCTTCATTAATAATGTCGTTTATGTTTACGTTGAATTCTACATTTAAGCGCTCGCGCAGACCTGTAAGGTTTAGTTTTAGTTCGGTAAATTTTTCGTTTATAGAAGAAAGGAGTGTGTTTATCTGCTCTTTCTTTCTGTTTTCTTCGCGCAATGCGGCATCTAAGTCGTTGATGGTAGCACGAGAATCGTAATAAGTTTTTTCGGCATCGGCTACTTCTTTTTCAAATCCTTCTTTGTTGGAATAGCCGGAGAGGAGTTCACTTTCTATTGCTTTTAATTTGGTGGTAGATGCTTCTATTTGTTGGTTGCACTCTGTAATTACTTGGTTGTTTCGAGTGAGTTGTGTGGTGAGGCTTTCTACTTGCGAGTTTTTAAAGTTGAGTTCTTGTGCAATGGTGTTTACTCTGTTTTGTTGCTGGTGAAACTCAATATTTTTTTGGTTGAAACGCGAAGATGCTTCACTAAGTTTGTTGGTGAGTTCTACAAAGTTTTTATCGGTTTGTTCGAGCAGCGTTTTCATGTTGGCTTGTTGGCTGCGCAGATCGGTGAGTTGTTCGTTTATTCCGCTTACTTCGTTGCGCAGGAGTTCTAAGCGCTCGGTGATGCTTTTGCTTTTGGCATCGGCACTTTCTAAGAATTTAACGAGGCTTTGTATGCTTGCTTGCGATGCCGAGAAGCGGTTGCTGAGTTGCGATACTAAATTGCGCTGGGTATCTATTTCTTTAGGTAGCGGGCTGGCTTTTAGGTTGTTTACGTTGGTTTGCAGTTCGCTTACTTCTGTGTGTAGTTTGCGTGTTTTATCTTCGAGGGTGGCAATTTCTTTTTGAAGTTTTTCGAGGTTTTTTGCGCGACCTATTTTTTTGCCTTCGAATAGGCCAACAGAGCCTCCGCTCAGCGAAAAATCTTGGCGTACAAAGCGACCGCTTTTGGTGAGCAATACTACTTTTTGCTCTTGTGTGTTTAGATCTGCGGTATTGAAATTTTTACTGTCGTCTAGCATATAAACGCGGTCGAGTAAGAACGCGCCTAACTTGTTGTATTTAGCATCTAATTCAACCAGTTCTGTGGCGGCTCTTGCGCCAGGAATTAGCACCGGTTGCTTGGGTTGGTATTTTTCGAAATCGTCTAAGATAAAGAAGTTGGCTTTTCCTTTGGAGGCATCGTTGAGGAGGTTTACGGCTGCCAGGGCTTCTTCAAAATTTTGAACTACATAGTAGCTTAGGTACGGCTCTAGGAAATTTTCTATGGCTATGCGGTGTTCTTCGGAGCAGTAAATAATATCGCTTAGGAGTGGTGCGTTTTTGCCCCACTTGGCGTTTTTCTTTAAGAATTTAATGGCTTCGGGGAAGCCTTCCATGTTTTCTACCAGGCTTTTGGTGAGTTCGTATTCGTTGCGCTTGGCATCGAGCTGGCGTGTTTCGGCTGTGAGTTCTTGGCGTTTTTTTTCAACCTTTTGTTCGAGTTCTGCTAATTGCTTTTTGTTTTTTTCGTCTTCGGCTCTTAGTTGCTCTAATTTTTGTTCGGCTGTTTCTTTTTCTTGTTTTAGGGTGTTGAGTTCTTGTTGTAGTTTTTCTAATTCTTTGCGTTTGTTTACTACGTCTTCTTCGCTTTGGAAGAGGTCGCGTTGGAGGCTTTCGTTGCTGGAGCGATTTACAGCCAGTTTTTTATCGAGTTCAAAAATTTGGCGTTCTTTTTCGGCATAGAGTTTTTGTTCGTTTCCTAAGGTGTCTTTTAGTGTGTTGTGTTGTGTTCTAATTTCGGATAGTTCTTTTTCGAGCGTGGTAACTTCGGCTTGTTTTTGCTCTAGTAGGTAGTTTTCGCTGTCTTTTTCGAGTTGTAGTTTTTCTACCGATAGTTTTAGTTTTTCAATTTGGTCGTTGGCTTCTATAATGGAGCGCTGTGCTGTTTCGGCTTTGTCGCGTGCATATTTTAATTGCGAGTTTAGGAGGTTGCGCTCGTTTTCTTTATCGCTTACTCCGCTGAGCAATTCGTTTAGTTGTTTTTGAATTGCAAAGAGGCTTTTTTCTTTTTCTATGTTGTCGAGTTTTTCTTTTTCTAATGCGGCTTCGGCTTTTGCAATGGCGGCTTCTATTTCGGTTTTGGCGGTTTCTTGTTTTTGTTTGTCTTCTTCTAAGTGTTTATAGGCAAACTTGTAATCGCGCAACGAAAATTTTGCAAGGAGTAAACTTAGGTTTTTGTATTCGTCTTTTAGCTCGTAGTACTTTTTGGTTTTTTGTGCTTGTTTTTCGAGGGTTTTTAAGTTGTTTTCAATTTCAAAAAGTAGGTCTTTTACGCGCTCTAAATCGGCATCGGTACTTTTTAGTTTTTCTATGGTTTCTTTTTTGCGCTTTTTGTATTTAGAAACGCCTGCTGCTTGTTCAAAGAGTTTTCTGCGGCTGTTGTCGCGGTCGTTCAAAATTTCATCTACCATTCCGAGTTCAATAATGGCATAGGAGTCGCTGCTTACGCCTGTGTCCATAAACAGTCCGGTAATGTCTTTTAAGCGGCAGGGGACATCGTTTAAGCGGTATTCGCTTTCTCCATCGCGAAATAGTTTGCGGGTGATGGTAATGGTTTTGTAATCGCTGCTAACAACGTTTTTGGTGTTTTCGAAGGTGAGGCTTACTTCTGCAAGTCCTGCGGGTTTGCGCTGGCGTGTGCCATTAAAAATGAGGTTTTCCATTTTTTCTAAGCGGAGCATACTGGTTTTTTGCTCGCCTAATACCCAGCGAATAGAATCTACTACATTGCTTTTGCCGCAGCCGTTTGGCCCCACAATGCCTGTAATGCGATTGTTGAAGTGAATGGTTGTTTTTTCGGCAAAGCTTTTGAAGCCTTTAATTTCGAGCGCAGTTAGTTGCATACGGTTTTATGCTTTTAAAAAAATGGAAGGCGAATGTACACTAATCATTTGTGAAAGAGGCTTGAAAAAATAAACACTCTAAAGTGCTTTTTTCTTATTGATAATCAATAAATTGTGTTCTTTTTTTGTGTGTTTATTTTTCTTTTTCACACCTAATTCACATTGCGTGTTTGGGTTAAAAAATAGACTGTGTAAAATTATTGTCATTTTTTATTATTTAGAATGATTCTAAACAATATATTTGCGGCATAATTATTATTCATGAAGTTGAATTCATTTAAAGTTGGTGTAATTGCATTTTTAATTGTACTGTTTTTAATGCCGTTTGGGCATGCGCTTATGGTACTGAATGAGCGTGTGTTGGTAGAGCATAAGTATTTAGGTGCATTTTCTATTGGTGTGTTGGGTTTAATAATGCTTACGGTAGGAATTGTAAAGAATGAGAAGAATGCATTGGCTACCATACTCGGTTTGCTAGGCGGTATTTTGGTGTGGACCGGGTGGATAGAATTTTCGTTTATGTGGATTGCAGAGAAGCTGGAAATTCCCGGGTTGGTAGAAAACGGAGAAGTGGTTACTAATCCCGAGTATTTGGTAATGATGTCTTCGCTGGGGCTTTTGCTGGCATTTATACTGTTGTTTTTGTTTACGCAAAATCGCTGCACTTTCTTTAACTGGTTTCAGCATGCGTTTAAGTTAAAGAAGCATTTAAAACTTTCGGACGCGCATTTTAAGCCATTGGCAATGATTACGTTTATTGAAACAATTATGCTGCTGTGGACATTCTATATTGTATTGCTTTTGGTGTACGATAAAGATATTGCCGGAGACGACCATCCTGCAACCTACATTGTGGCATTTGGTTCATTGTTTTGGTCGTTTTACTTAATGCTGAAACTTATTAAAATTAGCAAGTTAGATTATGCCATCCGATATGCCATTCCTACCGTAATTATATTTTGGAATTTTGTGGAGGTAATTGGGCGTTGGAATTTGTTTAAAGAAATATGGGTTCATCCATTGGAGCATTGGTTCGAAAACTTGTTGATTCTTGCCATGTTGGTTGGTTTTATAGCCTTCTATTTCTATGAAAACCGGGCGAAAGAAGCCAAGCGCAAGAAGTTGAAAATGGAGGTTGGCTTAGAGTAGCAACTATTGTTTTCTGAACTTTTTTTAATACGCTCCCAGATATTTTCTTGTAAACCATTCTGCTGAAAAGAGCAGCACCAGTAGTGCAAATATCCATTGTAGGTTAATGGCGTTTTCGGTTAAATAAGAATCGTAAATAACTGGCTTTGCGGTATCTAAAGCTAGTATATCGTTGGCGGCAGTTGGCATGGTTTGCAAGGAGTAAGTTTTGCCGTTGTGCTTGGCTGCAAGTTGCATCATGAGTTCGTAATCGGCACGGGTGCGCGCTGTTTCTAATTGCAGTGGGCTAATACTTATCTTACCCGATGCGGTAAATTGTTTTCCACCTAAAGAGGTTTTGGCTGTGTAAGTATAATTGCCAATAGGCAAGTTGCCTGTGTTTAGATTATAGGCGTTTTGTGTGCGTGCAAAGTTAAAGTTGTAGGTATTGCCTTCTGCATGTTTAAGTGTAAGTGCCACATCGGGCTGGTTTACCGCTTCGTAATTGGAATTAAAAAGCTGTGCATCGAAAGTTACTTGTTCGTTTTCATTAAAAATATTTTTAGGAGTGCTTACTCTAAATGGTCGTTTATCGGCTTTGGTACTAAGCAATTGTACTGTTTTGGTAATAATTTCGTTAGTGGCTTGGTGCGATTTGTTTTGAAGAAAATCGTAGAGTCGCCAGCGCCAGATTCCTTCTCCCGCAATGCAACCTTGCTTACTTTCACCTTCTTCATTAAAAGCAATGAGCGGGAAATCGGTGCTTACATGATTTATTTTTTGAAACAAGAATGCGCTGCTGCCCGCAGTAGATTTAAAGTTGCCGAAGGCAACCGATAATGGTGGTAATTTTGAAAGGGCTTCGGTGGTGGAGCTTTGTAAGGTAAAGAGCGAAAATGCTGTATTGAAGTTAGCCGTTACTTCATTTAACTTGTTTCCCGAGGCATTTACATCTATTACGGTTTGCCATTGTTTTAAATCGTTGTATGCTGTTTGGCTTCCTAGAATAAACAATATAGGCTTGTGCAGCTCTTTGGCTTTAGCAAACAAATTGCTGGCTCTATTTTTTACCGATGGCAATTGGTATGCAATAATTAAACTGTAGCCGTTTAGCGGCTCTGCGAAATCGCTTGCGGCAACAGCTTTTACCGAAAAAGATTTGTTGGTTTCAATAGCGGTTTTTAATGCTGCCACATCGGGATGAGGTGAATTAAACACAAGCAGTACTTGCTCTTTATTTTCTAATACCTCAATAAAAATATCGCGCACATTGTTGCGGTAAGTAACTTCACCATCTAAGTGCGAAAGCGAAACACGATAGCGCACTACTCCGGCTTTGGAAGCAGGAAGCAATACATCAAAAGTTTGGAAATTTTGCTGCGAACCCAGCGTTACAATTTTATTGTACCTAAGTATGGCACTTGCCGAGTCTTGAATTTCTTCTATTTTAAGTTCGGTAGTTTTTCCTTGTAGGTTGGTAGCTTCGGTGCTAATTTTTAGTGGAATTTGCTCTGTAATATTGGCTGTTTTGTTGTGGAGTACTTCTGCCAGTTTTAAATCGCGTTGTAATGTAGTATCGCCTAAGGCAACCGTAAAAATATTGGCGTTAAAATCTTGTGTGGTGTAGATAGGATTTTCGCCTTGGTTGTAAATACCATCGCTTACAAGCATTACTGCTCCTAAGTTTCGGTTTAGGAAGCGCTCTTGTATTTCGGTGAGTGCGCTCGATATGTTGGTTGTTTTTCCGTTGTATGCAAAGTTGTTGTTTTCAGAAATGGTGCTGTTGAAATTGTAGTGCAGCACTTCGTATTTTTCAGATAACTTTTTGCTAATTGAATTTAACTGAGATTGCAATAATGCGGAATCGCCTTTAGCAAAGCTGTTGCTAACAGATTCTGAGTTGTCGTTTAGTAAAACAACAATTGGTTTTTGCGTTTTCGAGAACCTCATTTTTAAGAAAGGTCCCATGAGCAAAATGGCAATAATGCTAACGGCTGCAAAACGAAACAGTGCCATTGCTACTATCGCAGCCTGCTTTTTTTGGGCAGCAGCCGCAATCTTCTTTTCTTTAAAATATAACAAAGCAGCATAGCCGGCTCCCAGCAATAAACATAGTGGCAACCAATACCATGCAGCTTCAAAATATATTCCTGTGTTCAATACTTTTTTTTGAGGGAGCGTAAATAGCAAATAGTGCTACAAGATACAAACTGAACTTTATGCAGGTTGTTTGTTTTTTTTATTGTGTAGCTTTAGCAATGCAAGAAGCGTTATGAAAATACTAAGCCGGAGTTGAATTGAATTTTGAGTTGTAGTTATTATAGGAGGAAAATTATCAAGAAGCGCCAGGCATTAGGCTCTTTTTTCAAATTAAGAAACTATTATTGCATAAAACATTAGGGCATGAGTGTTCATAAAGAAATTAAGCGAATTACCACCAATACATTGCATGAGTTTAAGCACGAAGGCGTTAAAATTTCAATGCTTACAGCTTATGATTTTAGTATGGCACGCATTATTGATGCTGCCGGAATAGATGTGATTTTAGTAGGCGATTCTGCAAGTAATGTAATGGCCGGACACGAAACTACATTGCCTATTACGCTGGATCAAATGATATACCATGCTGCTAGCGTGGTGCGTGGTGTGAAACGTGCATTGGTAGTGGTAGATTTACCATTTGGGTATTACCAAGGCAATTCGCGTTTGGCATTGGAAAGCGCCATTAGAATTATGAAAGAGGCAGGAGCACATGCCGTGAAGTTAGAAGGTGGTGCTGAAATTCGCGAGAGCGTGGAGCGTATTCTTACTGCCGGTATTCCTGTAATGGGGCATTTGGGATTAACACCGCAAAGTATCTACAAATTTGGTACTTATACTGTGCGGGCTAAAGAAGAAGCAGAAGCAAAAAAGTTGTTGGAAGATGCTTACCTCTTGGATAAAATTGGCTGCTTTGCTTTAGTGTTGGAAAAAATTCCTGCTGCCTTGGCGCAGAAAGTTTCTAAGAGTATTTCTATTCCAACTATTGGCATTGGCGCAGGAAACGGTACCGATGGACAAGTATTGGTAAGCCACGATTTGTTGGGAATTACACAGGAATTTAAACCTCGTTTTTTAAGGCGCTACCTTAATTTATTTGACGAAATAAAAGAAGCCGTGGAGCATTATGTAGAAGATGTGAAACGTGGCGATTTTCCTAACGAAAACGAACAATACTAATTGCAGTTCCATAACATGATATAGCACAATAAAAAAAGAGATTGGTTTGCGCCAATCTCTTTTTTTATTGATAGAGTATAAACTTTTCCGAAAACGGATGGTGAAATTTGAACTCGTTTCGCACGGTGTTTATATGCGAAATGAAGTTATTGTTATTCAATAAATTTATATTCTTCGTTGCCCTTGGTAAGTGTCATTGTTTTGTCGGCAATGGCTTTGATGTTAAACATGCGTACATTGTTAGATGCATCTACCAATTGTAAATCTTTATTGCTGTTAATGAGTTGCCATTGTCCGGTAGTTTGCTGGTAAACTTGTCCGTTTAGGTTATATGACTCAATAAACGTATTAGACTCTTGAATTTCGAGGCGGTAGTCTTGTTTTTCGGCTTTAAAGCTGTTGGTTTCGTCTTTGTTGTCTTTAATGTAGCTGTTTACTTTGTAAGTGCCTTTTAATTGCTTAATCAATTGGTCTTTAGTGCAAGAGGTTGCCAAAAGTAAAAGGGCGATAATGCCGAAGAAAAGTTTGTTCATGTTTGTTATGTTTTATGCTTTGTTGTTTAAAGTTTCCTCAAAAATACCCGAACTTCTGTTTTTTCTAACATTGTTCCATAAAAAATATTTTCCTTGCATGGCAACATACACTCCGTGTGGTAGTGTTTGAGCAAATGCTAATGCGCTTCCAAGATTAAAAAGTCCATCACTACTTCCAAATTTAATTGGAATAAATGCGCCTGTAAGCACAATTGTTTTGGGTAAATTGGCTTGCCCTAAAACTTGTGCCGTAATTTCCATTGTATCTGTGCCGTGTGTAATTACAATTTGTTCTTGCTCGCTCTTTTTACAAAAGTTGAGGATAGTTTCGCGATCTTCACTATTCATGTCGAGGCTGTCTATCATCATGAGGGTTCTTATTTCAATATCCATACGGCAGCGCCCCAGTTGCAGCAATTCCGGCAAATGCGTATTTTGAAAATACAACTTGCCGTTTATTTCATCATATTCTTTATCGAAAGTGCCTCCGGTTACTAAAATCTTTATTGCCATTGGAATTGCTTATTGTTCGTACTTCCACAAATAGAACTGTTCGTAAACATCGCTCTTTTTTTCGGTGAGCAATTTAGAGAAGTTTTCAAATGAGATTGATGCCAAGTAATATTTTGCAGGATCTATATCTTTCATTAAACTTTGTTGTGCAGCAAAGGCAGCAGTGTATTCGGCAGCGCTAGTTTTATTCTTAAACTGGCGGATGGTGATGAGTTTGTTTTTTTCATCTAAAAGAACCGACTTGGCTGTAAGGCGTAACGTGGCAAATGTTTCGGCATTGAACTTGTTGATGGCGGCAACAGCGGCCATAATTTGGGTTTGTGTTACAGATGGGTCTTTAAAGAAAAGCATTACTAGATGTGGAGCGTCTGCATTAAACACAAAATTGGAAATTACGGTATCTATTTTAGGTTTAGTGGTAGGAGGTGTAGGTGCTATGGTAGTTGCTTGCGCAGGTTTGCTACTGTCTTTGGGAGTAGTGGTTGGTGTGGTTTGTTTTATTGCCGGTGCAGTAGTATTTGTTTTTGATGTGGTATCGCTTTGGGTAATTGTAGTAGGTGTGGTAATAGCAGTGTTTGCGTTGGTGGCTGCCGAAGATGTGCTTGCAGTATCTGCCGGAGGCGGATTTTTGCTGAGGTCTATCATAGGCAAGCCGGAATTATTGAGCGATTCAAGCAGGCCTTCTGCTGTTTTCTTTACATCGGCATCGGTGGTATTGGCAATAAGTTTATTGAGTGCTTGAACGTAGTCTTCCAAACGATTTTGTTTAGCAAGAATAAGCACGTTTAATAACTCAAATTTAGGACGCAATGGGTTGGGGTTAAACTTTACATTGCTGAGTTGTATTTTTTCTGAAGCGGAAGCTAATGCGCCCGATAAAAAATCGTTGTAGGCTCCGGCATAGTAAGTGTCTATTTCGTTTTGGCGTTGTGTTTCTTCTGCCATAAAATTGGCATTGCGCAAAAGTGCTGCAATTTTGCTTTGCGGAAATTCTGAAAGTATCTTGTTTTTATACTCTTCGGCTTTGGTTAGGTTGCTTAAATAGTCTTTGCAGAGTAGATAGCAGTAATAGTAATCTTCTAATAAAAATTGATGTTTAGGAATGCGGGTGTTTAGTTCTTCGAATGTGCGGAGCGATTTTCTGTAGTTTTGCAAATCGTCTTTGTAGATTATTGCTACGTTGTAATAAGCTAATGCCAAGCGGGTTTCAGATTTTTTCATGGCTTCTTCGGTGAGCGGAATGCCTTGTAGTATTTTCTCTTCATCGGTGAGTGGAAGCCCGTCTTTGTTTAACTCTGTTTTTTTATTGTTGGCAGTAGTGTCTTTAGTTTCGCTGGCTGCGGCAGTAGTTTCATCGTTTGTGGAACTGCTGCTCTTATCTTTTCTGCGCCAGTTTTCTTCGTATTTTCTGCTACCCCATTTTTTTATAAAATCGGTATAGCCTTGTGCACGCACAGTTGAATTATAGAAATACCATGTGCTGCCACTGGCTGTGGAATTGGTGTTTTGGTTGGTATTGTTTAGGGGATTGGTTTTGTCGAAATTACTGGTAGGGTTGTTTTTTTCGTCTTGCTTTTTTTGCTCTTCGGCTTCGCGTTGTGCAATAATTTTTTGTGCAAATCGGGTGCGCTCGCTTTCGCTCATGCGGGCAATTTTTTGGAGGCTGTCTTCTTCGTGAATTACGCTCAAATTTTCAACCAACCTTGTAAGCATTTTGTTTTTAAATTCTGTTTGAGTGTAGCGTTTATCGTCTTTACTCATGGCTTGCAAGCAACTGTCGTAGTTGTATTTTGCAGCGGCATACTGCTCTTCTGCAAAGTCAATTTCTGCCAATCTTAAGAAGGTTTGTGCCAGTTGTTCTTTGTTGCTGGTGTTGGCCGTTACTGATTTTCTAAAATATTTTCTTGCTGAAATTTTATCGCTTTCCGAAAGACTTATTTCTCCTAGTTCGTAATAGATTTGATCTAAATACTCTTTGTTCTTTCCATCGCGGCTCATTTTTAGCAATAGCGATTTTATTTCGCTGCTGCCGCCTCCGCTTCTTCGTCCTAAGTTAGCGCGTTTAATTTTTGCATAAAACTCCATGTCGTACGAAGGGCGGGCTTTCAATACGGCTTTATAGCCTTTTGCAGCAGCAGCATAGTTGCCAAGGGCTTCGTTGCATTGTGCTAAAACAAAGGTAGGGCGTGTGCGGGCACGTGGTTTCTTTTTTAATTTTTCGAGTGCTTTTTCGAGTGGCTCTATGGCACCGTTGTAGTTTTGTTGTTTTACATACAAATCTGCTTCGGCAAGCAATAGAGGCAAATCGTAATCTTGGTAAAATTTATTGTCGCTTTTAGCGTATGCCACTACAGCTTCGGCATCAGAAAATTGCTTGGCTGCAGTAAGTGCTTTTACGAGCCACACTATAGATTCGCTGCGTGCAGGGTCGTGAATTTCGAGCTTGCGTTTGGGTCTGTTATCTTGAGCCTTTAATACTTTGGAGCCATCTTTGTTTTTTATTTCCTTGTAAACAGGTTTGTTGGGATCTTTCTTGGGCTTTTTCTTCTTCACAACATCGCTGTATTTCTTTCCTCTATCTTTTTGAATGGTAATATAATCTACACCGTCTTTGTATTTGGTTGAAATATAACGGAAGGTTTGTGCTGCCTTTTCGTAATCGCCTTTCAGGTAGTAAGATTTTCCTATTAAAATAAAATGGTCATCGCTCCAGTTTGAATATGGATGTGCTTGTATGGCTCCGGTGCTGCGTTTTACAATATCATCGCAATCGCTGCTAAAGGCGGCCGTTTCTTTTGCATTGGTATAGGAGAATACGGGAATTACTTCGCGGTAATCGTCTTTATGGTTGGCATCAATGTTTTTAATGGTGGCTTTCCATTTTTCAATTGCATTGTGGTAAGCATTGTAGCGCGAGGTAATATCGTGGTATGCTTGCTTATGAATAGGCGCATGATTGGTGGTTGAACACGATTGTGCCCAAATAGCCAACACCAATAACACAGTGGCAGAATATGGAGAAAAACTAAACTTCACTATTTAAAATACGGCTGCAATAAAACGCAAAAACAGCAATTTATTTTACAGAAAGTTAAAAAAATGAGTTTTAGTGAATCGAAAGTAGAAAATGAATGGAAGTACATGCGTTTTCATACTATCATTGTTTTACACTTTTTGAATAGATACAACTATATAAGATGAATGTTTTTTATTGCCCGGATGCGGTAGTTGGCACAATGGCTCTTTTAAGCGAGCAAGAGGCGCACCATGCCGTTTTGGTGTTGCGGATGAAAGTGGGTGATGATATATATGTATTTAACGGAAACGGAAAGTTGTTTTCCGCTGTAATTGCTTCGGCTACTAAGAAAGAGGTGGCTGTGCATGTAAAGGCTTTGTTACAAGAGCAAACCAGTAATTACTTTTTACATATAGCTATTGCCCCAACCAAGCAAATGGAGCGATTAGAATGGCTGGTAGAAAAAGCTACAGAGTTGGGTGTGAGTAGAATTACACCTGTAATTTGCCAGCGTAGCGAGCGTAAAGAAGTGAAGATAGAGCGGTTGCAAAAGGCTGCAATGGCAGCTTGTAAGCAGTCGAAGCAATTGGTGTTGCCACAAATAGATGAGGCCGTTTTGCTAGAGCAGTTTGTGAAAGCAGATTTGCCGGAGCATAAATTTATGGCATGGTGCGAAGTTGCAACTAATAAAGTGAGCAGTGATGTATTCAGCCACACTTCTGTGGTGTTTTTAATTGGTCCCGAGGGCGATTTTGCATCTTCGGAGGTTACATTAGCCACGCAATATGGCTTTGTGCCATGTTCGCTTGGAGCATCTATACTACGAACCGAAACAGCAGGCGTACTGGTGGCTGCAAAAATGCGGAGGTAGCCCATGCTGTTCTCTTCTCTAAATTCACTACGTTTGAGCGGTGAGTAATTTGGTAACTTATGCCGATGTAATTTTGCCGTTGGCACTGCCAAATGCCTTTACCTACGCTATTCCTGTTGAGTTGGTAGGCTTTGTGCAGCAAGGGCATAGGGTAGTAGTGCCATTTAAAACCAATAAATTATATACGGGGATAGTAGCCTCGGTGCACCATAGCAAGCCAGCAGTAGAGCCGCGTTTAATTGAAACTGTTGCCGATGAAGAACCAATAGTTACCGCATTGCAGTTGCAACATTGGCAGTGGTTGGCAGATTACTATATGTGCAGCATTGGTGAAGTAATGAATGCAGCACTGCCAAGTGGTTTAAAACTAAACAGCGAAACAAAAATTTATTACAACGAGTATTACGATGGCGAGTTTACACATTTAAGCAACGAAGAGTTTTCTATTGTGCAGGCATTGCGGCATAGGCAAGAAATGAGTTTACCCGATGTGCAGGATTTATTGCAAAAGCGCCATGTATATAAGCTACTTCAAAGATTGTTTAACGATGGTATTGCACTTAGCAAAGAGGAACTTTCGCAAAAGTATAAACCGCGGTTCGAAACATTTGTGAGGTTGCACGAACGTTACCGCAACCAAGATGCACAGCAAGAATTGTTTGAAGAATTGCAGCGCGCTCCCAAGCAAGTGGAATTATTGCTTGCATACATACAACTCGGCAGGCAAACTACTTTTATTAAAAAAAGCGACTTACTGAAACTAAGTAAGGTGGATGCAACTGTGCTTAAACGGTTGGTAGAAAAGCAAATTTTTATTGAAATAAAGTCGGAAGTTTCTAGGTTAGGTATTTTGCAAAACGAAGTTGCCGAAAACCATACACTAAGCGATATACAGCAAATAGCTTTTGATAGTATTCTTGAATTGTTTAAAGAAAAGCAAACTGTACTGCTACACGGAGTTACCGGAAGCGGCAAAACAATTATATACACAGAAGCTATACAACAAGTGGTGCGAGAAGGAAAGCAAGCATTGTTTCTTTTGCCCGAAATTGCACTTACTGCTCAGCTAATAAACAGACTGCGGAAATTTTTTGGAAACGAAATAGGTATCTATCACTCTAAATTTAATCTGCACGAGCGTGTAGAAATTTGGCGGAAAGTACTTTCAGGCGAGTATAAAGTTCTTTTGGGAGCACGCTCTGCATTGTTTTTACCTTTTGCAAATTTAGGATTGGTGGTAGTAGATGAAGAGCACGATAGTTCCTATAAACAAACAGAACCTGCACCGCGCTACCAGGCACGCGATAGTGCCATTGTGTTAGCGCAAATGCACCAAGCAAAAGTTATTTTAGGTAGTGCCACTCCTTCGGTTGAAAGTATGTATAACGCCCAAAGAGGCAAGTACGGTTTGGTAGAAATAAATACGCGCTTTGGCAATGCCTCTTTACCAGCCTTTGAAATGGTAAATATGAAAACTGCCCGCAAGCAGCAGGAAGTAAAAGGGAATTTTTCGCAGCAATTGTTAGATGCCATTCTAATGCAGCTTAATGAAAAGAAGCAGACAATTCTGTTCTTGAATAGGCGTGGTTATGCAGAGTTTCAGCAATGTGTTACGTGCGATTATGTGTATATGTGTAAGCATTGCGATGTAAGTCTTACTTATCATAAGCATTTGCATAAGCTGGTATGCCACTATTGCGGATATCAAGAAAAACTCGATACTAAATGTAAAAATTGCGGAAGCGCTACTTTAGAAATAAGCGGAAAAGGAACTGAGCAAATAGAGGAAGAAATTCAAGAGTATTTTCCGGCTGCGCGAGTGGCGCGTTTAGATATAGATTCTTTGAAAACAAAGAATGGTTTTGCAAGTGTTATTGCCGCATTCGAGAATAATGAAATTGACGTTTTGGTAGGCACACAAATGGTGAGTAAAGGATTGGATTTCGATAGGGTTGGTTTGGTAGGAATTATTGATGCCGATAGAATGATTTATCAACCAGGATACCGAAGTGCCGAGCGCGCTTTTCAACTTATCACGCAAGTAAGCGGAAGGGCAGGAAGGAAAGACAACAGCGGCAAAGTAATTATTCAAACCTCCAATCCTTCGCACTATATTTTTGCATTAATTCAACAAGGAGATTTTAAAGCACTTTTTGAAACCGAAGTAGTGGCGCGTCAGCAATTTTTGTATCCGCCATTTACCAAACTTATTCAGATAACAATAAGGGGCATGGAGGTGAAAGCATTGGAGCAGGCTTCGCTTTGGTTAGCCAATACGCTCAAGCGCAGTATTAAAGCGCAAGTGTTGGGACCCTCCATTCCTTTTGTGAGTAAAATAAATAATCGCTATTTAAAAGAATTGCTTATTAAGCCACATGCAGCCACAGGCTCTTTAGCTGTAATGAAAGTGGCAGTAAAAGAAGCTATTATTGAGTTAAAGCAGATAAAGGAGTTTAAGCGTGTAGATGTTTCAATAGATGCAGATGTGTAAATTGCAGTGCTTTATTCAACTTTAGAAACAGTAACCTCTGCATTGGGTTTTAAGAACATAATACCGCTGCTAATAATGGTATCGCCTGCTGTAATTCCTGAAATTACTTGTACGGCATCTTTAGTTCTTATACCTGTTTCAATTGCCACCGGTGTTGCTTTTCCATTTTCGAAACGCATTACTTTTTTGCCCCTTGCTTCGGCAATTACAATGCCGGATGGTATTAAAATGGAATTTTCTGTTTGTATGTTCAGTTTTACTTTAGCAAATGAACCCGGCATTAAATGCTTGGTATTTTCTATTTCGGCTCTCACTTTTATGTTGCGCGAAGCCAAGTCTATCTTAGATTCTGTGGCTATTACTTTTGCCTGAATAGGCGTGGCAATGCCATCTATTTCAAGTTGAACTTGTTTGCCAATTGCCACTACACCTGCATAGCGTTCCGGCACAAAAAAATCTACTCTCAACTTATCGCTATTTACCAAAGTGGCAACGGTTGTGCCTTGTGTAATTACTGCTCCGTTGCTTACGTTGCGCAAGCCGATTTTTCCTGAAAATGGAGCACGAATTTCTGTTTTCTCTATTTGAGCTTGCAGCAATTGTATGTCGGAAATAATATTGTTGAGTTGGTTTAGTGCAATATCGTAATCCTGCTGCCCTACACCATTTATGGCGAGTAGTTTTTTCAGTCGGTCTTCGTTGCGTACAGCTACATCTTTTTGCAGTTGAAGTTTCTTTAGTTGTGCTTGCAATTCGGCATCGTTTATCTTTAGCAGCAATGCGCCTTTACTTACATGTGCGCCTTCATTTATATTTAAGAGTACAATTTTGCCACTTGTTTCGGGTTTTAGTTCTACTTCGTCTAATGCAGTAAGTGTGCCGGTAGCATCAATGGTGCTTTCTACATTTTCTGCTTTGGCAATAATTACAGATACGGGCATAGCTTGCTGCGAGCCGCCCTTGCCCATTGCCATCATACCTCCTTGTGCTTTGGGTGCATTTAGAACTTTGTTGTAAAAAATAATGCCACCAATAAACAGAATAATAGAACCCCAAAAAATCCAAGACTTCATCTGAAAAACTTTTTGCTAACAAAGCTATTTTCAACTATATTTTTGAAGCCAGCTTTGTACCATGTTTTATGGTTGCTGGCGCTAAGTATTGGTATTACAAGCATTGAAGGAAACTTTGAATGAATACAGGTTTTCTTCATTTAACCTGAATTAACATGAATGGCGAGCTTAATGCATGAAAAATTGTTTTTGCCGATACCGCCTAATTTGCTTCTTTCACTTTAGTATAAACGGAATAAACATGAAAAAAGGATTACTTACAGTTGTATGTATATGGATGGTGGTTGTGAGTTTTGCGCAGCCGGGTTTGTATTTTAATGTTGCAGGAGGTTATAGTATGCCGGCTTTGCAGCAAACCCAGCAGGCAATTACTTTTCAGCCTAATGGTACCGATCCGGCAGGGAGTACTATTATTCCACTTATTAACCAAAATATTAGCGATAGTGCCAGTTTAAAATTTAAGTCAAATGCTTATCAAGGGTATTCTACCGGAGGGATATTTAGTTTTAGTGCGGGTTATTTCATAAATCCGTATGTAGGATTTGAATTTGGTATGACCACTATTGTGCCTCAAAAAAGTAGAGGTACTTCTATTTATGATGATAATGTAGTGTTGGGTCCCAAGGTGCGGATAAATTCAACCACATGGTCTCATGGCATAAGTACTAGTATTTCTGCAAGGTTTAATGCTTGTAAGCCAAGTGCCAAAGTAGTGCCTTATGGTCGCTTTGCAATTGTGTTGCCGGTTTGGGGAACTACGGTGCATGAATTAGATATTCAAAGTACTGATTTTTTGAAAACAAAGATGCCGGCATCGGCTCAAATCCGCACCGAAACGAAATCGGTTGTTTCTGTTGGTTTTAATGCTTCGGCAGGTGTGGGCTATAACATTACAAAATGGGTTAGAATATTTGGTGAAGTGGCAGGGCAGTATCTTTTTGTGCGCTCGGGTACTACAACTATTACCAAGTACAATCTTACGTTTAATGGCGAAACCAATGATATGATTCCTACTTACAGTACTTTTAGTAAGGTTACGGAATTTGTAGATAGATTGGATGAAAACAGCAATACCACTGCATTTGGTAAAACAAGAAAGGTGCCTAACTCAACTAATAATGTAAATGAAGATGCTCCTCGTCAGGAATTGCGCAGGGCTGCCAATTTTAGTGCGTTTAGTTTTAATGTTGGTTTAACTTTTACCATAGATAATAGACTGCTTAAAAAGAAAAAGAACCGGCAGCCGGTGCCGGTTCATCCTTAAACTGAAGTAATGTGTGTTGGTGCTGTTTATTTCATAAACAACATTTCTCTGTATTTTGGAAGTGGCCAAACAGAATCGTCCACTAAGCCTTCGATAGCATCTATTTCTGCTCTTAATGTTTCTATGGCAGGTTTTACTTTGTCGCAGTAGTACTTAGCTTCATCTGCCGTAGATTTTACTTTGTGTGCGTTTGCCAATGCTGTATTTAGCTTATCTACGTTTGTTTTAATTGTATTGATTTTTTCTGCAATAGATGTTACCAATTCTTTTTGCGCTTTGCTTACGGTTGCAGGTGCGCCAACTGCTTTTAAACCTTGTACGTTGGTAATGAGTTTATTTGAATACTCCAATGCTGCAGGTATAATTTGGTTTATTGCAATATCGGCTAAAGTATCGGCTTCGATGTCTATTTTTACAACATATTTATGGTTTTCAACTTCATAGCGAGCTTCTATTTCGCGCTCATTAAGGATATTGTTTTTGATATACAAGTCCTTGTATTTTTTCACCTTTAAAAAGTCGAGTGCATAAGGAGTTGTTTTCACATTGCTTAAGCCGCGTTTTTTAGCCTCTTTTTCCCATGCTTCGCTGTAGCCGTCTCCTTCAAAGCAAATCTTTTTGCTATCGGTAATGTATTGGCGAATAACGCGCATAATAGCACCTTCTTTGCTTTCGCCATCTTTCATTAGTTTATCTACTTCGGCTTTAAAATCGGTAAGCTGTTGGCCCATAATAGTGTTCATTACAGCCATGTTGGAAGCGCAGTTTGCCGATGAACCCACAGCGCGTATTTCAAACTTATTGCCTGTGAATGCAAAAGGAGAAGTTCTGTTTCTGTCGGTATTGTCGAGCAATACATCCGGTATTTTATTGTGGATGTCTAATTTTAAGGAAGCGTTTGCCAGTTCATCGTATTTTCCTTTGGCAACCCGTTTTTCAATTTCATTTAAAACATTGGTCATGTAAGAGCCAATGAATGCAGAAATAATTGCCGGAGGAGCTTCGTTGGCGCCTAAGCGGTGGTCGTTGCTGGCAGATGCAATAGATGTGCGTATTAAATCGCCATATTCGCTTACGGCTTTCAATACGTTTACAAAAAACGTAAGGAATAGTAAGTTGGTTTTAGGTGTTTTGCCCGGGCTGAGGAGGTTTTTTCCGGTATCGGTGCTCATGCTCCAGTTGTTGTGTTTGCCGCTTCCGTTTATGCCTGCAAATGGTTTTTCGTGAAGTAGCACACGCAATTTATGTCTGCGAGCTACGCGCTCCATTAAATCCATAAGCAATTGGTTGTGGTCTACGGCTACGCTTACTTCTTCAAACATTGGAGCACATTCAAATTGAGATGGTGCTACTTCGTTGTGCCGTGCGCGAAGCGGTATGCCTAATTTGTGGCATTCTACTTCTAAATCGAGCATGTAAGCATATACTCTTTCAGGAATGCTGCCAAAATAATGGTCTTCTAATTGTTGTCCTTTAGCAGATGATGCACCCAGTAAGGTTCTGCCTGTTGCCATTAAGTCTGGGCGGGCATAAAATAATGCTTCATCTATTAAGAAATATTCTTGTTCCCAACCTAATGTTGCAGTAACTTTAGTTACATCTTTATCGAAAAGGTGTACTACAGGTAATGCTGCTTTTTCAAGGAATGCGGTGCTTTTTAGAAGTGGTGCTTTATAGTCGAGTGTTTCGCCAGTGTATGAAATGAAAATAGTTGGAATGCAAAGTGTTTTGCCGTCTCCAATTTCCATAATGAATGCCGGTGAAGTTGGATCCCAAGCTGTATAACCTCTTGCCTCAAAAGTTGCACGAATACCACCACTTGGAAATGAAGAAGCATCGGGTTCTTGCTGTACCAATGCATCTGCACCAAATACTTCAATGGCATCTTCTCCTTTTGGCGTAAAGAACATTTCGTGTTTCTCGGCAGTTAAATCTGTAAGTGGTTGAAACCAGTGTGTGTAAGAGTTTGCACCTTTTTTAATAGCCCAAACTTTCATGCCTGCGGCAACGGCATCTGCCATTTCACGGCTAATTTTGCTACCTGTGCGGGTTGCTTCTTTTACTGCTTTGTAGGCGTCATCGCTCAGGTATTCGCGCATGGCTTTATCGTTGAATACGTTGGTGCCATAATACTCTGAAACTTTACTTCCTTCTAAGCGCGGTTTTACCGACTCGCGATTTACTACTGTTTCTACAGCTTTTTTTCTGTTTGTGAACATTTTTTGTTGTTTTTTTGCGGTGCAAATCTACTTTTCTAATGAAAATCCCAAAATTTTATTTTTATTTCATTGGTTTGGCTAAAAAAGATGTGTGTTTGTAGTAAAAAGTAATAAATATAAATTTGTTTAATTTGTTTATTGTGTTTTTGTGAGAAATAGAATGGAGCATTGTTGTAAGTAAACCTATATTTACAACGTTCTTGTGAAGGCAATTTTTTACCAACTTTCTGTTGTATCGCGCTCACGCGACTGGCGTTTGAGTTTTGTACCATTCATCATGGGTTGTGTATATCTATGGTTGAGTTGGTTTGCAATTGAGTTGAACAGCAGCAGTGTTTTTTTGGTATTGCTTTCATTGCTTACAACAGTTGGATTTGCAGCTTTGGGATATTTCATAAATGAGTATTTCGATATAGCTAGCGATGCACGTGCCGGGAAGGTAAATAAACTGGCGTACTTGCCTGTGTTGTTACGAGTAGGACTGTTTTTAGCGGCTTTGGCATTGGCTTTTGTGCCTTGGTGCTGGCTGCCTGTGAATGGTGTATCTTGGTTTTTAATTGGTTTGCAGTTGCTCTTTTTTCTACTGTATTCGTTGCCATTCCCGCGGTTAAAGGAGGTGCCGGTGGTTTCTAATTTTATTGATGCCGGATATGCGTATTGGATTCCTTTACTATTGTCGCACCACACGTATGCGCTTTATGCGCAAAAGGAGTGGGCGTATTGGATGCCATTGTTTTCTATGGCGGTTTTCTTAATTGGGTTTAGGAATATTTTAATTCATCAAGTAAATGATGTGTTTAATGATAGGCGCGCAGGTATGCAAACTTTACCTATGCACTTAGGTGTAGATGCAACTACTTTTTTAATTAAGATATTGCTGTTTCACGAAGTGTTGTTTTTAACCGGAGTGTTGGTAATGATTGGAATTGCATTGCCACTTCATTTTGCAATAGTGCTGGTGTATATAGTTGCGGTATCGTATAAGGTATGGACTAATCGTGTGCAGTTTGCTTCACCTTATTTCTCTATTGAGCGTACACGCCATATTACAGACGATGTGAACCAATATGTGCTACCATTAAGTTGGTTGAGTATTCTTGTGTTGAGGCATGTTGGATTTATTTTTTTAGTACCACTACATTTGTTGTTTTTGTTTCCTACGGCTTATTTGATAACTGCATGGACTGCAGTGCTGCTTTACTGTAAAGCATTTTGGTGGTGGTGGGTGCGCTTTGTAACTGTAACGGTACGGCATGGTTTTAGTATGTGCATTAACTATCCAATTTATCTTTTCATGAAGTTGATAGGTGTAGATCTGGCAAAGGAAAAAATGAGTTTATTGGAGTATTGTAAAAAGAAATTTAGCAGCCGATAAATGTGTGGAATAGCAGGAATTATTAGCAGAGATGGAAAGGTAGATGCCGCAGCATTGCGTTGCATGACAGATGCTATTCGCCATAGAGGACCCGATGATGAAGGTGCTTGGATAAACGATACTGCTACGGTTGGGTTGGGGCATAGGCGATTGTCGTTTCTCGATTTAAGTGCGCAAGGGCGGCAGCCACTTTGTAACGAAGACAAAACTATATGGATTACATTTAATGGAGAAATATACAATTATAGTGAACTGAAAGAAACACTCCGGCAGTTGGGGCACACTTTTAAGTCGAATACCGATAGCGAAGTATTGGTGCATGCATACGAACAATGGCGCGAAGCCATGTTGGATAAATTGGTAGGAATGTGGGCTTTTGCAATTTGGGACGAAAAAACGCAAACTTTATTTGCCGCCCGCGACCGTTTTGGCATAAAACCATTGTATTATGGCAATAAACATGGCAAGTTTGTATTTGCATCGGAGATAAAGGCCATTGCAGCATTGCCTAATTTTAGTCTTTCACTTAACTATACAGCTTTTGCAGATTACTTTAATTATCGTTATGTGCCATCGCCCGGTACTATCTGGAATGAATTGAATAAACTTCCGGCTGCACACTATTTGATTTTTAAAAATGGGGAGATAACAATAAAAGAATATTGGCGTTTAGAAAGCAGTAATAATATTGCCAACTACACGCAATTGTTGGAAGAAGTGGGAGACCTGTTGCAAAATTCCATAAGGCAGCATGCTGTGAGCGATGTACCTTTAGGTGCATTTTTAAGTGGAGGTTACGATAGCTCTGCCATTGTTTATTATCTACATAAAATGAACTATCCACTGCAAACTTTTTCTATTGGATTTAGCGGTTGGAATAATAGCGAACATCAATATGCAGAGCAGGTTGCGGCATTGTTTAATAGTAACCATACTTCATATATCGTAAACAATGCACATTTAGATTTACTGGAGCATTTGGCATGGGTGTACGATGAGCCATTGGCAGATATATCTACACTGCCAACTTACATGGTAAGTAAGGTTGCATCGCAGAAAGTAAAAGCTGTAATGAGTGGCGAGGGTAGCGATGAAATTTTTGTGGGATACACTTGGCAGCGCCAGTTTACTCCTCTTAGCTTTAAGCAAAAGGTAAAGTACTTTTTTGAGAAGCATCGCAATCCATTTACGGTAGAGTACTATGCTAATGCAATGGCAATGGGACGCATGGATACTGCAGAACAGCGCTATTTGTTGCACCCCAATTTACATTCCTATATAAGTGCCAACAGCGATTGGTTTTATGCAGCGCAATATCGTAAGGAGTTGCCTCCACTTAAAGCTGTTCAATACATGGATGTAAAATGCTTTATGAACGAATTGGTGCTTGCAAAGATAGACCGTGCCAGTATGGCAAATAGTTTGGAGGTGCGAGTGCCATTCTTACATCATACGTTGTTTGAAAAGATATTTAGCCTGTCATCGTCAGTGTATCATCACCCTGAGCAAACTAAAGTTTTGCTTTTTGAGCAGTTAAAAGAGGTGTTGCCTCAGGAAATTTTAAATAGAAAGAAGCAAGGATTTGTGGGGCCCGATGTCTATTACCAAAACATAGATTGGTATCGCACGGTATTAGATAATTCAAGGTTGGTAGGAGATAAGTTACTGAATAAATTGGCAGTAGAGCAATATCTAAAAACAAATGATAGCTGGCGGCTTTGGAAGATTGCAGTAATGGAAATGTGGTATAGAAAGTGGATGTAACAGTAAATTGTGTAAAATTAGAAAGAAGGTAATGGCGAACGAAAATGTATTTGTATTTGTAGTATGTGGAGGTAAAGAACATATAGATACGCTACACTTTTCTCTGGCAGCATTAAAGAAGTATTCTGCCAGCAAAATAGTAGTACTAACCGATAGTGCCCGCAATGAAACTCCTGTTATTCATGATGCTGTTATAGATGTAAAAACACCTGAAAATTTTAGCCATCATCAGGCAAGTATTTATTTAAAAACGGGTATTCACAAGTTTCTTCCCAAGGGCAATATGTATTGCTACTTAGATACCGATGTAGTGGCGTTAAACAATAAGGTGGATGCTGTTTTTAATCACTTTAAGGCGCCCATTGTTTTTGCTCCCGATCATTGTTTGAGCAACCAATTTAGTCCGGAGGCACTGAATTGTGGTTGCAAGGAGCGGTTTAAGGAGTGGGAAACGGAATTGAATGGACTATTGGAGCGTTATGAAAAGCAAAAAAGGAAACCGGAAAATTTAGAGAAGAAGGAGCAGCTAAAACAGTTGCTGGCTGATATAAAGGAACAGAAATTACGTTATCAATGGATTTCGTTTAAATTTAATTTGAGTAAGCAGAAATTTAAACTGCATAACGATGCTTTCTTCTTAAAAGGAGAGGGTGTTTGGGTTGATAAAGAGGGGGAACCTATACTGTATGAAAAGCGTATGCCAGATATTGAGGAGGTTTCGCCTTATCGAAAGTACGGCTCTGTTCCTCATGTTTGGAAGCGAGACGGTATAGATGTGTATGACCACCCGCAGTGCAATCATCTACACGATGCAATTAAGGAGCAGTTTGGTATAGAAGTGGCAGATCGCCATTGGCAACATTGGAATGGAGGGGTGTTTTTATTCAATGATGAAAGCGCAGACTTTCTTGAACGTTGGCATAAAAAAACAATAGAAATATTTTCTCTTCCTTATTGGCGAGTGCGCGACCAAGGCACGTTGATTGCTACTGTTTGGGAGCTGAGTTTACAAACACATGCCATGCTGCCGCGCCAGTTTAATTTAATTGTAGATTACAGTAAAAAAGATACACAACACCTAGGTAATTTAAGATTCAATGTAAGTGCAGAAGAGGATGAAATAGAACCATGTTTTATACATGTGTATCACCATTGGGCAGATCACGAATGGGATGTTTGGCAGGCAATAGAAGCACATACAGGATTAAGTGTGGAGGCTCCGCCTGCAACTGTGCATGGGTTGTGGATTGGTAATAAATTATCGCCTTTGGAGTTGCTTACTATTCATTCATTTATTGCAAAGGGGCATGAGTTTAAATTGTGGGTGTATGAGCCGTTACAAAATACCCTGCCTAATGGCTTGCAGTTAGGCGATGCCAACGAGATTATTCCGAAAGAAAAGGTTTTTAGCTATAAGCATAAGAGCCAATTTGGGCATGGAAAAGGAAGTGTGGCAGGCTTTAGCGATATTTTTAGGTATAAACTATTGTTTGATAAAGGAGGTTGGTGGGTAGATATGGATATTAGCTGTTTGAAGCCATTTGAAACAGATGCGCCCTATTTTTTCAGAAAGCACCATAACTTAAATGTGGTGGGCAATGTAATGAAATGCCCCAAAGGAAGTTTACTCATGAAGCTATGTTATGAAGAAGCACTGAGTGAAGTAGATGAACACAATACAGATTGGCATAAACCAATTGATATTTTAAATCGAAATATTGAACGCTTACATTTGAGTGGCTATATTGTAGAAAATTGCAGCAACCAAGATAGATGGGACGATACCGGAAGATTTGTTTTTGGTATGGAAGTTATTCCGCAAGAATGGCGTTTTATACATTGGCAAAACGAAGAATGGCGCAGCCAGCAGTTGGATAAGTACAATTTTTATCACAATAGCCAATTGGCAAAATTACTGGAGTCGTATGGTCTTTTTACTATTCCCACTTCAGCGTTTAAGAAGAAATTAAATGAACTTGTTTTTCATTCATTAGTTAGAAAAGCAAAACGGAATTTTTTTAGAGTGTTTCAAAAGTTGGAGTTATGAAATTAAATGAACAAGTGTTAAGCAGCTATGCAGCCTCGCGCAGCAATACGTACAAGAAAATAGTATGCCATGCTCCTTTTGTAAACTTAAATTTTGAACAGAATGGAAATGTTAGAGCCTGCTGCTATAATTTTAAAGATGTGCTTGGTACATGGCCCAAGCAAACCATAAAAGAAATTTGGGAAGGTACGCAGGCCGTTGAGTTGCGAAAGCATATTCGCAACAACGAGTTGGGAGGCGGTTGCACAGAATGCGGCAATATGATTATTGCCGGAAATTACCAAGGTGCCCGCGCAAATTCTTCAGATGAGTATGCGCCCAACAATCTTTCCTCTCGCATACATTATTTTAGAAACAAACTAAACGGGCACATAAATTATCCAAAAGTATTAGAGTTTGAACTTAGCAATGAATGCAATTTAGAGTGTGTAATGTGCAATGGTTATTTCTCTTCGAGTATTCGCAAAAACAGAGAAAATTTGCCTCCTGTAAAAACACCTTACAACGATAAATTTGTGGATGAGTTAGAAGAGTTTATTCCACACTTAACTGATGCTAAATTCTTAGGTGGGGAGCCATTTATGATTGAAATTTATCTGAAAATTTGGGAGCGAATTTTAAAGATAAACCCTGCTGTACGCATACATATTACCACAAATGGTACTATTCTAAACAATCGAATAAAAGATTTGTTGGAAGGTTTAAATGCAGGCATAATTGTGTCCATAGATTCGCTTACAGAGGATACATACAAGAAAATAAGAGTGAATGGAAACTTTAAAAAAGTAATGGAAAACTTAGAGTATTTGCGCGATTATACCAAACGTAAGCACACATTTATTTCTATTGCATCATGCCCCATTATTTACAATTGGAAAGAGTTGCCTGCAATGCTCAATTTCTGTATAGAGAAGGAAATAGCTTTGTATTTTAATGCTGTTTTTTCACCAGCTGAGTTATCGCTGAAAGAGCAATCGAAAGTGTATTTAGAAGAGGTGATTGCATATTTAGAAAACCAACCCGTACCGGAAATAAAGGGGAACCCTAAATCGCCCAAGAATTTAAGCATTAAGGCATATAATGATTTTGTGAAATTATTGCACGGCTGGTTGCAAGAAAAAATGCAAACACCTATTGTAGAAAACGAACACTATTCTTTTGAAAAATCCACCTACGAAAAACAAGAAGATATAGTATGGTCGCTGCCGTTGCTCTTTAGTAAAATTGAAACTTTAGATGCAATGACCCAACAAGGTTATGTAAATAAAGAAGTGGATTTTTTGAATGAAATCACGAATATATTTGTGCTTACGCCACCGGAACATTTAGAAGAAGTTTTTGTGTATTATATGAAAAGGGAAGCAGGAGATAATGTAGATACTGCAAAAGCCTCGGAGATTGCATCTATTATAAATAACCATGCCATGCGCGAAACTATCTTAGTACAAATGGCCAAGGCTTCGCCAAAGGTGCTTGCAGAAAATTTAATTGCATTAGATATTCAACAAATGAAATTGTTGCTGAGTACTCAGTTTTAAACTATACATAGTGCTTTTCGTATCCGGCAATTAGTTCCGGCACGGATTTAGACTCTACTTCTTTTGAAAGAATATCTACCGGAGCTTTGTAGAAATTGATATAAAAATTGCTTATGCCATATCTTGTTTGTAAGGCTTGCTTAGTGGTGTCAAGTTTATTGAAGATAATTTCTACTTTATATTTTTTCTGCTCTTCTCCCTCGTTTGTATTGAGGTAAATGTAATGTGTAATTCTATCTTTAAGCAGTTGGCGGGCAGTATTTTCATTTATGTTTTTTCTTTCCGTTTCTTCTGCTCTTTCGCGATCAATAGCTTCGTTTAGCCAGTTTTTAAACTGAACTTCTATGAGGTTTTTGTAAATGCCGATGTTGTACGCTGCCAAAGGCGCATTTCTTTCATCTTTACTAAATGAAACATTTGAAAGAGTATGGTAAATATTTTCCAGCTCGTTGGATGGCAATGCCCAAATACTCCATTCTAATGGGCGGTGAATGGTATTGAACCAAATATTTACATTGTGTTTGTTTACAAAGCGAATAAATTCGGGCATTTCGTGCCAGTTATTTCGCATGGGATTTACCATAATGCATAGTGTGCGTTGGTTGGTTTTGCAGTATTGATGGTAGAATAAAAAATGCTCCATAACCCGTTCGAAGTGGGCATTTACTCTAATGGTTTCATAGATGTGTGGTGTAAGCGAATCGAGCGAAAGGTTGATATGAATATTGAGTTTACTCAGCCATTCTTTCACTTTGTAATTGAGTACGGTTCCATTGGTGGCTATTACAATTTTTAGCTTGGGATTTAGTTTTTCTACTTTTTCAAAAATTTTAAAAACAATTCCAATCAAAAAAGGTTCGCCTCCATTAAATCGGAGTTCTTTAAGGTGAGGTATAAATTCTTCTAGTTGCTCTACAAATGCCTCATCGTATGGACTACGGATGGCGGGTAATTTTTCTCTGTTTTTACGGATAGATGAAGATAATTCTCCAATGCACATTACGCATTCTAAATTGCAGGTATTGTTGAGCTCTAATTCCAGCATGCTTGGGTATGCTGCCGGCTCATTTACATCGTAGGCTTTTGCCAACACAGAGGTGTAATTTCCAATGTTCAAATTTTTCAAGCAAACACCGCATTTGTCATTCAGGTTGTATGCCAATAGGTTTTTTCTGAGTGTTTGGTATTTTTCGCCAAACCAAATTTCTCGTATAGATTTTTGGGGATATGAGTCGGGTTCTGTAAAAGTAAGCCAGCATGGTGCGCAATCGCCATGTACATTAAAATACATATTGCTGAAGGGGGCATGGCAAATGTGTTTGCTATGCGGTTTCCCACGTGCTGCATTGTATGCAACAATAACTTCCGATGGAAGGTTTATGCCTTCGGGATTGTTGCGTAAAGTACTAGCTGCTTTACTTAATAGCTTTAGTATCTGCTGTTTCATTTCGATACTAATTTAATAAATGGTAGTGTTTCGCGCGCCTTAGTTTTCAAGTGTTCTACATCATTTTCAATGAGCGATTGTAATGCAATATCGGGATTGCCAAGTACTATCATACTGTATATTTTTGTTTGTTCTTCTTCAGTAAATGTTGAGGTAACTGCTTTTACTTTTTCTTCAATATCTTGTATGGTAAGTCCGTTTGGCAAAATTGTGTTGGCAGCGGCAGTGCGCAACTGTTGCAGCACTTCGTTTGGGGTTACTACTTGCGAAATATGTATGTCTTTGCGTTTGTGAATAAGTTCCGGGTTCTCGTTTTGAACCAACTCTGCTTCAAAGCGATATTCGAGATAGCGTTTTTCTTCTGGATTGTTTATGTATGTTTGAATATACTTTTTAAAGTCTTCAAAGCATCTGTAATTGTGCCTTTCTTTTTGCGTAAAGCGCGGAAGCGAAACGTGTTGCATGTAATCTAAGATTAACGCTAGCTCCTGCGTATTATATTCTGTAATAGAGAATTGAACAGGTCTTTCTAAATAGCTGATAAAGATAAAAGCATCTACCTCGTTGCAAAGGTTAATAACTCTTGGTAGTTCGCGCCAGTTATCTTTTTGTACCGTAAAACTGAGCGATAGGTATTTGCCTTTTTTTCTACAAACCTCACTAAATCGCTTGATGTTATTCATTAGTTTTTCATGCTGAATATTCTTGCGAATGCTTTCAACAGTATTCTTATCTACAGCATCAATGCTTACGGCAATATCGAAATCAAGATCGTTGATAAGGGCTTCTATTTTACTATTCCAGTGGCTACCATTAGTAATAACAAATAGTGGTAATTTGGGGTTTAGTTGTTTTACTAAATCCCAAATTTTGTAATAGATTGAAATTAAAAATGGTTCTCCACCATAAAATTTAGCTTCCTTTAAGTGTGGAATATATTTAGCCAACTGCTCTAAGAAAGTGTCGTCATAGGGCATTGGAATTGGCGGTAGTTTATCTCTATTTTTTCGGATGCTGCTGCTCACTTCGCCCACACACATTTGGCATTCGAGGTTGCATTCGTTGCTAAGTTCAAACTCCATTACTTGAGGAAAATGTGCAGCTGTGTTTTTATAGTACTTATCAAAAACTAAAGGTTTTAAGTTGCTGAATTTACCTTTTTCAAAAAAGTATTTGCAATGCTGGCAGCCATAATTGAGATCGTTGTGCAGCATGTGTGTGCGCAATTGGTTTGCCTCGGTACTATTCCAAATTTCGTCTATAGTTTGGTTGGGATATTGTCCTAATTGCACATCTCTGTTGTAAGAGCAAGCAAATACTTTGCCTGAGAAGGAAAAGGTTAAGCTATTAAACGGTACATAGCAAAATACTGGCTTAGCACCTAAGTGGCGAAAGTGGTTGTATTGGCGGTACTGCTTCAGATTAAGCGTGTGGTATCCGGCTTTTTGAGATGCCTCATGGGTTCGTTTATCCGTAAGGCGGGTTTTAATGTGTTCTATTAAGTCCATGCGTAAATTCAGCAACTAATGTATAAATGTTTATGGCATGAGTAGTAAACATCTTATGCCATAATGTGAATAGATGGTAAATGTAAACTGTATTACAATTTAAATTTACAATGCCTTTAGTTGGAAAGCAGCTTAGATTTTTCTAACTCGTTGTAAATAATAGTTGCCATAATACGATAGCCGTTTGCATTATGGTGTCCGTCATATACCCAGTAGTAAGGGTCGGTAGCATTGGGTTTTTCTACCTGCATAGCTTTTCTATATGCAGGTAATAAATCTACATGGTAAATTTCCGGATGTTGTTGTAAAAAAGTATCGAAAAACGACATGTTGTATTCATATTGGTTGTTTTCTATTTCATTTCGTTCAGGTTTCTTAAAGAGGAAAATTTTAGTGTTGTGTTGCGCTGCCATGCGTGCAATTTCGCTGAACATTTCATTCCATTTTGGTTGGAGTTTTTTTAGTTCTTCATTTAGTTGCCAATTAGTATAGAATGCGGATTTGTAACTTATGCCGGCAGCATGAAAAAACAATCTTGCTATGTAGCTCGAAGCATAAACAACCTCCCACCAAGGACCTTTGCGTGTTTGCCAACCGGTAGCAGTAAATCTTTCTATTCCACCTCGGCTTAATACATCTGCCGTAAAGTCGAAAGTACCATAACACAATACAATTACTTTGGGCTGAAACTGGCTGCCCACTTTAGTAAATTGTGGGATATAAAAGCCAGGGTCGTTGCCGCATAAGCCAAAGTTCTGAACCTGATACTTTGGACCTAACAAGTTTCTGAGAATAGCCGGATAACTGGAGTCGAAAGCCGCTCCATCGCCTTCGGTGAAACTATCGCCATAGGTTTGTATTAAAAACTTAGAGGTGTTGTGCATAAAATGCATATCACTAAATCCCCACTGGTTTCTTGTTCTCTTAAAACTATACTCCGGAGCTGTTAGATATGCGGTAGTGTTCGGTGTATGGCATCTGACAGAATCATAACTTTTATAGTTAAATAGTGATTGATAGGTGTTGTTTCGCCTTTCAATATAAATTTGATTGAGGCCGGTGAGCATAAGCAGGAACTCTACTGCCAGCAATGTGAGCATGGTGGAGTTGAGTACCACTTTCCATTTTAGATTCACTTTGGTAAGATGAAAAAGCAATGCAATAAAGAACCAGATTGAAATTAGTACCCCAAAGTGTGTATGCCATTTTATGAAATTTAACCCTACCTGTGAATACCAATATACTTCCCAACCAATGTATGCGGATAATAAGAGCAGAACAAGAATCCAAAATGGAATATTGATAGTAACATTAATCTTGAAATTGGTACTGATGCCAAACAAGGAGAATTTTTCTCTATTCATTTATCCCAAACATAGGGCTTTTTGGAATAAATAGATAAGCTGCCGATAAGCAGAGGGAAAATATAAAGGTGCATTGTTTTTTTGAACGAATGCACCTTTATGCTTGTGTGCTTGGTTTAGGCGTTGGGTTGCGGAAGTGCTTCTATTACAAACACTAATCCTTCGCCTTCAAAAGCATCTACTTTTACGGTGTTGTTTTTATCTATTTCGCCAGCAAGAATTTTTTTGCTTAAAGCATTTATTACTTCTTTTTGAATGATTCTTTTTAGCGGGCGCGCACCATATTGTGGATCAAAGCCTTCTGCACCTAAGTAGTCGAGTGCTTCGTTGGTAAACTCTATGGTTATTTCTCGCTGAGCCAATAAGGTACGAAGGTTGGCAAGTTGCAGTTCCACAATTTGTCTTATCTGCTTACGCATGAGCGGATGGAACATTACTATTTCATCAATTCTGTTTAAGAACTCAGGGCGCACGGTTTGTTTAAGTCGCTCCAATACCTCCAGTTTGGTAGTTTCTACTATGGAGTCGAGATTGCTTTCATCGTTTATGCGTTCAAAATTGGCTTGGATGATATCGCTTCCAATATTGGAAGTCATAATGATGATGGTGTTTTTGAAGTTTACTGTTCTGCCTTTATTGTCGGTTAGGCGGCCATCGTCTAGCACTTGCAATAAGGTGTTGAATACATCGGGGTGTGCTTTTTCAATTTCATCGAAAAGCACTACACTGTATGGTTTTCTGCGTACAGCTTCGGTGAGTTGTCCGCCTTCATCGTAGCCTACATAGCCCGGAGGAGAACCAACTAGGCGGCTCACGCTGTGTTTTTCTTGGTATTCGCTCATGTCTATTCGTATCATGGCGTTTTCATCGTTAAACAATACGTAGCTAAGCGCTTTGCTGAGTTCTGTTTTACCAACTCCGGTTGTACCTAGAAATAAGAATGAACCAATGGGTTTTCTTTCATCTTGCAATCCTGCACGGCTTCTGCGTATGGCATCGCTTACGGCAATAATAGCTTCATCTTGTCCCTTTACTTTTTCGCGGAGCCGATCTTCTAGCAGCAGTAATTTTTCTTTTTCGCCTTCGAGCATTCTGGTAACGGGAATGCCTGTCCATTTGCTTACAATGGCTGCAATGTCTTCGGCATCTACTTCTTCTTTGAGCATTCTGTTATCGGGAGAGATGGCTGCCAATTGTTTTTCAAAATTTTTAATTGCTTGCTCTGCTTCTTTTATTTTGCCATAGCGTATTTCTGCTACTTTTCCATAGTTCCCTTCGCGCTCTGCTTGCTCTGCTTCTAGTTTATAGCTTTCTATTTTTTTCTTTTCGTCTTGTATTTTTTCAACTACTTCTTTTTCGCTTTGCCATTTGGCTTTTAGCTCGTTGCGCTCATCAAATAGGTTGGCAAGTTGCTCTTTCAGTTCGTTTAGTTTTTTATCATCGTTTTCGCGTTTAATGGCTTCTACCTCTATTTCTAGCTGCATAATTTTGCGTTCTATTTCATCTAATGTTTCGGGTAGCGAATCCATTTCGAGGCGCAGTTTTGCAGCCGCTTCATCTACTAAATCTATGGCTTTGTCGGGCAAAAATCTATCGCTGATATAGCGGTTAGAAAGTGCCACGGAGGCAATAATAGCTTCGTCTTTTATTTTTACTTTATGGTGTGTTTCGTAGCGTTCTTTAAGACCGCGCAGTATTGAAATGGCATCTTCTACACTGGGTTCTTCCACCATTACTTTTTGGAAGCGTCTTTCGAGGGCTTTATCTTTTTCAAAATACTTTTGGTATTCGTTTAGTGTGGTAGCGCCAACGGCTCGCAGTTCACCGCGTGCCAATTCTGGTTTAATAATATTAGCTGCATCCATAGCGCCTTCGGTAGCGCCTGCGCCCACGAGTGTGTGAATTTCATCAATAAAAAGTATAATGCTTCCGTTGCTTTCTTTTACCTCTTTTACTACAGCTTTTAGGCGCTCTTCGAAGTCGCCACGGTATTTTGCACCTGCCATGAGTGCGCCCATGTCTAATGCAAAAATGGTTTTGTTTTTTAAGTTTTCGGGCACATCGCCATTTACCATTCGGTGTGCTATGCCTTCGGCAATGGCGGTTTTACCAACGCCCGGTTCGCCAACCAGCAGCGGATTGTTTTTTGTTTTGCGCGAGAGAATGTGCATTACCCTGCGTATTTCTTCATCGCGACCAATTACCGGATCGAGCTTGCCGCTTCGTGCGCGCTCGTTTAGGTTAATGGCATATTTTGCGAGTGCGTTGTAAGTGGTATCGCTGTCTTGTGCGGTTACTTTATTGCCTTTGCGCAATTCTGTGATTGCAGCACGTAATTTTTTTTCTTCTACACCAACTTCTTTTAGAAGTTGGCTGGCATCGTCTTTGGTTGAAAGCATGGCTAAAAGCAGGTGTTCTAGTGTTACATAGCTGTCGCCCATTTCTTTCATAAATTTATTGGCGTGCAATACCATTTGTCCAAAACTTTGCGATGGAGTTAGATTTTGGCTGCTGCCCGAAACTTTAGGTAGCGCCTTTAATTTTTCTTCTACCTTACCTAATAGAATATTTTTGTTTACTCCTGCTTTTTCGAGTATAAATGGAAGTGCATCTTCATCGGTATCTAACATGCCTTTGAGCATGTGTAAGGTATCTAAATATGGATGTGCATTATCGAAGGCATTTTGCTGCGCTTGGTTAATGGCTTCGATTGCTTTTACGGTGAAATTGTTTACGTTCATTTTATAGGTTTTACTGCTATGCCATCAATCTTTACACCAAGTAATATATTCGGAAGAAACGGCAGTTTTTAAAGAAGTATTTGAAAATATGTCGGAATATTTCTTCATGAAATTGTCATTTTTTCAGGTTTAATTTGGAGTAAACGCATCTATTGTTATATTTTTATGGAAAGTCTATGTGTATGAAAATAGGTTTTACCATTTCTACATTATTGCTGCTTGTTATAGCAATAATAGGTTGTGCTAAGGAGCGCGAAGTTACGCCCAATACTACCAAACAAGTTTCGTATAATGGCGGCAGTGGCAATTCTAGCGGCAACGGTACTAATATAGGAGGAAAGCCAACTCCGGGCAATGGAAATCCTGCTTTGCCGCCTTCGCATACGGGCACAGCTGCAAATTGTAATAGTTGCCATAAAGGTAAGTTGGGAATAATTGATTTTGAAAGTGCCGATAACCCTAGCGCCTCTACTGTGTTTACCACGCAGCACAATGGATTGCTCAGTAATATAAAAGGCGAATAGCGACTGGTTTATTTATGGCTTTCTACTGCTTTTTTTACGCTGCCATGTTTTAAAAGTAAGGCATGGCTTTCTTCGTACGAAAGTTGCAGCGCTTCTTGAATCATTCGGGTACCGCGGTCTAATAATTTTTCGTTGGTGAGTTGCATATTTACCATGCGGTTGTCTTCTACTCTACCAAGTTTTATCATGAGTGAAGTAGAGAGCATGTTTAGAACCAATTTTTGTGCTGTTCCGGCTTTCATCCTAGTGCTTCCGGTTACAAATTCCGCTCCCACGATTACTTCAATAGGAAAGTGGCATGCTGCCGCTACGGGCGTTTGCTCGTTGCAGGTAATACAAGCGGTTAAAATGCCGGCTTCTTTGCATTTTAATAGCGCACCAACTACATAAGGCGTGGTGCCCGAGGCTGCAATACCAATTACAACATCGTTGGTAGAAATTTGATGCGTTTGTAAGTCTTCCCATCCTTGTTGGCGGTTGTCTTCAGCAAATTCTACTGCTTTGCGAATGGCGGTATCGCCACCTGCAATTATGCCTATCACCAAATTATGAGGCACACCAAATGTGGGTGGGCATTCGCTGGCATCTACAATGCCTAATCTGCCACTGGTGCCTGCTCCGATATAAAAAAGTCTTCCTCCGGCAAGCATTTTATCTGCTGCGGCATCTACTAATTGTTCAATTTGTGGTAGTGCTTTTTCAACAGCAAGAGGCACTAATTTGTCTTCGGCATTGATGCTTTGTAGCAATTGCCGAGTACTCATGGTTTCTAAATGGTTGTAGTTGGAAGATGCTTCGGTGTGTTTTATCATAAGTTAAAATAAAATTCCGGCAATGGTAGCATTTAGGTACGAAGCTAAAGTGCCGCATAGTAGTGCTCTAAATCCTAATTTGGCGAGGTCTTTCCTTCTTTCGGGAGCTAACTCTCCAATACCTCCCACTTGAATGGCAATGGAAGAAAAATTGGCAAAGCCGCAACATGCAAAACTTGCTATAATAATAGCTTTGGGCGATAGTGTTTGGTTAGCAATCATGGGGCTCATGTTGGCATACGCCACAAATTCATTGATTACCATTTTAGTACCAAGCAAAGAACCAACTGTACTAATATCTTGTACAGGAACACCCATCACAAAGGCAAATAAAGAAAACACGGTTCCAAAAATAGAGTCTAAACTCAGGTGGTTAATATCTACACCAATTGCAGTAAGGTTTATGCCGGTTAAGCCTATCATTCTTCCGCTCCAGCCCAAAAAGGCATTTGCCAGTGCTATCAATCCAATAAATCCAATAAGCATGGCAATTACATTTAAACTAACTTTTAAGCCATCGCCTGCACCATGCGAAATAGCGTCCAATAAATTGGCGTGTGCTTTTTTTACTTCTAATTTTACAGCACCTTTTGTGGCGCTTTCTTCTGTTTCGGGCAACACAATTTTTGAAATTACCAATGCAGCAGGAGCCGCCATAATACTAGCTGCTAAAAGATATGCAGCAGGCACACCCATAGAAATGTAAACAGCCATCACACCACCTGCAATACACGCCATGCTGCCTGCCATGCTTGCCAATAATTCACTGCGTGTCATACTATTCAGGTAGGGTTTAATCATAATTTGAGCCTCTACTTGCCCCACAAATGCAGAAGCAACGTTGCTCAGTGCTTCGCTGCCACTCACCTGCATTAAGGTGTGTACTATGCGCGCAATAAAGCTTACTATTCTTTGCATAATACCTAAGTGATAGCTCATGCTTACCAATACGGCAACAAAAATAATGGTAGGCATAATCTTAAACATGAAGAGGAAGGAATACTGGTCGCCAAAAATGGGTTTCAGTAAGTCTGGGCGCATGAGTCCTCCAAACACAAATTCTCCGCCTTTATCGGCAAAGTTGAGTAGCTTGGTAATAAATGCTCCTGCTTTGGCGAAGAGCATTTCACCAGGTTTTGTTTTTAGTATAAACAAGGCTAAACCAAGTTGCAGCGCTAATCCACTTAACACTAAGCGGTAGTTAATTGCTTTTCTGTTTGAAGAAAATAGAAAGGCAATGCCCAGTATTACGGCAATGCCTAAAAGTCCCATCCAACGCTCCATGTTGTAGTGATTTTAATTAAAGATGAAAGTGTGCTTTGTTTATGCAAAGGCATTTAAGCCTGTAATATCTTGCCCTGTAATAAGTAAGTGAATATCGTGTGTGCCCTCGTACGTAATTACAGTTTCTAAGTTCATTAAATGGCGCATAATCGGATATTCGCCTACAATGCCCATTCCTCCCAACATCTGGCGTGCCTCGCGTGCAATGTTGAGAGCAATTTCGCAACTGTTTCTTTTTGCCATGCTAATTTGTGCAGGAGTAGCTTTGCCTTCGTTTTTTAAAGTTCCCAATCGCCAAACTAAAAGTTGTGCTTTGGTGATTTCGGTAATCATTTCAGCTAACTTCTTTTGCTGTAATTGGAATTGCGCAATTGGTTTGCCAAATTGAATGCGTTCTTTGGCATAGCGCAATGCAGTGTCGTAGCAATCTAAGGCAGCGCCAATTGCTCCCCATGCAATTCCGTATCGGGCGCTGGAAAGGCAGCCGAGAGGCCCTTTTAATCCTTCTACATTTGGGAGTAAGTTTTCTTTAGGCACTTTCACATTGTCGAATACCAATTCTCCGGTAGTAGAAGCCCGCAAACTCCACTTGCCGTGCATGGTTGGTGTAGAAAAGCCCTCCATGCCACGCTCTACCACTAAACCCCTGATTTTTCCGGCTTCATTTTTTGCCCATACCACGGCTATGTCGGCAAATGGGGCATTGGAAATCCAAATTTTAGCACCATTGAGCAGGTAGTGGTCGCCTTTATCTTTAATGGTGGTTTCCATACCGCTTGGGTTGCTGCCGTGATTAGGCTCTGTAAGCCCAAAGCAACCAAATAATTCACCTTTGGCTAATTTGGGAAGATACTTTTTGCGTTGTTCTTCGTTGCCATATTTGTAAATTGGGTACATTACCAATGAACCTTGTACCGATGCCGTAGAGCGAATGCCGGAGTCGCAGCGTTCTAGTTCCTGCATAATAATGCCGTAGGTAATTTCATCCATACCCCCACCGCCATATTCTGCCGGAATGCTAGGGCCAAATGCTCCAATTTCGCCTAAACTTTTAACGATATGCCTTGGAAATTCTGCCCGTTGTGCATAGTCTTCAATAATTGGACTGAGTTCTTTTTTTACCCATGTGCGTACTGTTTCGCGAATAAGTTTTTGCTCCGTGGTTAATAAATCGTCCACTAAGTAATAGTCGTGATGTTGGTATTGGTCTGTCCTCATAAAAAATTTTAGCGCTGTAAATATAGAAAGGCAAATGAGTTTAAGATTTTTTTAAGTCGGATTTTGGCAGTAGGTGTTATCATGCTACTGTAGGTTTTAGATAATTAGCGGAGTTTTCCACAAATGGTTCTAAAATCTTGAATAGAAAATCTACATTCGCCCTTCCAAAAATTTACAATTAGCAATGAACGCATCAGAAATTGCCAAACTCATTGGAGAAGAAAAAGCGAAGTTCCTTCTTGAACACCAAAGCAAAACTATTAGCAAAGAGCAAATTCATATCCCTAATCCGGATTTTATAGATAAACTTTGGGTACAGAGCAATCGTTCTCCTCAGGTATTGAATAATTTACAGCGCCTGGCAGGCACAGGGCGCCTTGCCAATACCGGATATGTATCCATATTGCCAGTAGATCAAGGTATTGAACATAGTGCAGGCGCTTCGTTTACGCCTAACGTGCCTATGTACGACCCCGAAAATATTGTAAAACTTGCAATTGAAGGAGGTTGCAATGCCGTTGCTTCAACCTATGGTGTGTTAGGTATTGTGGCAAGAAAGTACGCGCATAAAATTCCTTTTGTGGTAAAAATTAATCACAATGAATTTATCAGCTATCCAAATAGTTTCGATCAAATAATGTTTGGAACCGTAAAAGATGCGTGGAATATGGGCGCAGCTGCAGTAGGGGCTACTATTTATTTTGGAAGCGAAGAAAGTAAACGCCAGATAGTAGAAGTTGCCGAAGCATTTGAATATGCACACGAACTTGGTATGGCTACTATTCTTTGGTGCTATACGCGCAACAGTGCATTCAAGAAAGATGGTGTAGATTATCATGTGTCGGCAGATTTAACAGGCCAAGCCAACCACTTAGGCGTAACCATTCAGGCAGATATTATTAAACAAAAACTACCTGAAAACAACGGAGGCTATAACGCTCTTAATTTTGGTAAAACACACAAAAAGGTATATAGCGAACTTACTACCGACCATCCAATAGACCTAACCCGCTACCAAGTGGCAAATTGCTATATGGGTAGAGTTGGACTTATTAATAGCGGTGGCGCTTCGAGTGGAGAAAGCGACTTGGCAGAAGCAGTAACCACAGCCATTATCAATAAGCGTGCGGGTGGTATGGGTTTAATTAGCGGAAGAAAAGCATTTCAGCGCCCATTGGCTGAAGGTGTTAAGTTGCTGAATGCCATCCAGGACGTATATTTGAGCAAAGAAGTAACCATAGCATAAATACCGTTTGGGGCAGTATGTTCCATAAGGGAATTTTAAAACAGATAATATCTCGAAATTGAGTTGGTGGAAACGCATACGAAAAGGGGTTGAAACTTCAACCAGCGAGAAGAAAGAAGCGCCTGATGGTGTATGGCATCAATGCAGTGCTTGCAAAAAGGCATCGTTGGTTACAGAAATGAAGGCAAATGCATACACTTGTCCATTTTGCAACAACCATGAAAAGATTGATGCCGATGATTATTTCGACATTATTTTTGATAACAGCCGATGGGAAGAAAAATTCCCGGATCTTGTTTCGGTAGATACCTTGAACTTTTCTGATTTAAAACCATACAAAAAGCGCATTCACGAAGCAACTGTAACTAGTGGTTTAAAAGATGCCATTCGCGTTGCATTTGGCAAAGCAGGTGGCGAAAACCTTACCATTGCAGCAATGGATTTTCGCTTCATTGGAGGTTCTATGGGCAGTGTGGTAGGCGAAAAGATTTCATTGGCAATTGATGTTGCTATAGAGCACAAAACACCTCTACTTATTATTTCAAAATCGGGAGGTGCGCGTATGCAAGAGAGTGCTTTTTCACTCATGCAAATGGCAAAAACAGCCGCTAAGCTCAACTTGTTGGCGAATGCAAAGTTGCCCTATATTTCACTTATGACCAATCCTACCACCGGAGGCGTAACGGCATCGTTTGCCATGCTGGGCGATTTTAATATTGCAGAACCTGATGCCCTCATTGGTTTTGCAGGACCGCGTGTAATTGAAGAAACAATTAAAAAGAAACTGCCGGAAGGTTTTCAAACTTCAGAATTTCAGTTAGAAAATGGATTTCTGGATTTTATTGTTGATAGAAAACAACTACGCGAAAAGTTGATTACCCTATTGGAACTTCTAAGAAAATAACACCATTATTCATTTCAAAATAAAATTAAAAATATGAGCAAAGAAGTAGTTATAGTATCGGCAACACGCTCGCCAATTGGCAGTATGAGTGGTGTTCTTTCATCGCTTTCGGCAGTGGAATTAGGCGCACAAGCCATTAAAAAAGCTGTTGAAAAAGCAGGCATTACAGGCAATGATGTGCAAGAAGTAATTATGGGCAATGTAATACAGGCAAATACAGGGCAAGCTCCTGCACGCCAAGCAGCTTTGGCAGCAGGTGTACAGCCCGGAGCTACTTGCACTACCGTAAATAAAGTGTGTGCATCGGGTATGAAAGCCGTAATTCTTGGTGCCCAATCTATTTTGTTGGGCGATAAAGATATTGTGGTAGCAGGCGGAATGGAAAGCATGACCAATGCTCCTTATTTGCTCAATAGCGCTCGTAATGGTTACCGCTATGGCAATGGTGAATTGCTCGATTCTATTGTGCGCGATGCTCTGCAAGATCCCTACACAAAACAAATGATGGGTAACAGTGGCGACCGTTGTGCCCAAAAATTTAATTTCAGCAGAGAAGACCAAGATGCTTATGCCGTTGAATCGTATCGCAGAGCTACCGAGGCATATAAAAACGGATGGTTTGCCGATGAACTTTTTGAAGTTGAAATAAAAGGTAAAGGCGATAGCACTTTTGTAAAAGAAGATGAAGAATACAAGAAGTTGAAACCGGAAAAGGTGGCTTCACTGAAACCGGCATTTGGAAAAGATGGAACTGTAACTGCAGTAAACGCTTCTAAGATAAATGATGGTGCTGCGGCATTGGTTTTAATGAGTCGCGAAAAGGCAGATGAATTAGGATTAAAGCCAATTGCACGTATTGTGGGCTATGGCGATGCCGAGCAAGCACCAGACGATTTTACAACTACGCCAGCGCTGGCAATTCCTATTGCGCTTAAAAAAGCAGGATTAGAATTAAGCCAAGTAGATTTTGTAGAAGTAAACGAAGCGTTTAGCAACGTGGCTATGGCCAATACTAAGTTGTTGAACCTATCGCCAGAAAAGGTGAATGTATTTGGTGGTGCTGTTGCTTTAGGACATCCGGTAGGCGTAAGCGGTGCCAGAATTATATGCACATTGCTATCGGTATTAAAACACAAAGGCGGCAAGTATGGCGCTGCCGGAATTTGCAATGGTGGAGGCGGTGCTTCAGCCATTGTAATAGAAAAACTATAGTAGCTGATTTGCAGTAAATAATTTACTTTAACCGATTGTGTGAGTGTATCGCACAATCGGTTTTTTAATTTTAAAACACCTCTTGTTATGAAAGGAACTTGGATACTTGTAATGCTGTTAGGTACTTTAGGTAGCGCAATTGCACAGCAGCAAACCCAACTTTGCGGCACCGATGAATACAGTTTTGAAATGTATAAAAATCACCCGCATTTACAGTCGGTTATGCAGCAAAAACGCAGCGAGCTAAAGCAGCATACAGCCAATTACATACAAAATATAGGAGCGGGTAGAGGTGCAGATTCCGTATTGATAGTGCCGGTTGTTGTTCATGTTATTCATAATTATGGTGTGGAAAATATTAGCGAGGCACAAGTGCTGAATGGATTAGAAATTTTGAATAGAAACTTTAGAAACCAGCATCCGGATACAGGAAATATTGAAACTGCATACAAGCCAATTGCTGCCGATTGCGAAATAGAATTTAGGTTGGCTCAAAAAGATCCCAATGGCAACTGCACCAATGGTATCAATAGAATAGCATCTCCGCTTACTGCTATTGGCGACCATAGTGTAAAAAGTTTGGTGCATTGGGATCCTACTAAATACTTGAATGTGTATGTGGTAAAGCAAATTGCAGGGCTTGCCGGACATTGCCTAATGCCCGACCAAGCTGCTGCTAAGCCCGAGTGGGATGGCATTGTTGTTGCTCATGCTTATTTTGGAAATATCGGAACTTCTTCAGAGTTGCGCTCGGTAGCATTTCCACATGAAGTAGGGCACTATCTAAACCTATTTCATATTTGGGGAGGTAATAATGTGCCCGGCTATATCTTTTTGCCCAATGGGCAACAGAGCAATTGCGGAGTGGGCGATGACGTTGCAGACACACCTCCAACAATAGGCTGGAGTGTATGCTCTTCGTCTAATGCTTCGTGTGGCAATACGGTAGATAATTACCAAAATGCAATGGATTATACGTATTGCAACTTTATGTTTACCGAAGGGCAAAAACAGCGGATGCGGGCATGTTTACGTTCTCCGGTAGCCGGAAGAAGCAACTTGATTTCTACAGCCAATTTATATGCAACCGGAGTGGTAAATGCCGATACATTTTGCGTGGCACGCACAGCGGCATCTACACAATATGCTTGTGTTGGCGATACCATTAGTTTCTTCGATAAATCGCTATCGGGAGCCGATGCTTGGGAATGGAATTTTGGTGATGGAAGTATTTCGTATGAGCAGCATCCTAAATATGCGTATTTTACTGAAGGAAACTTAAATGTGGTATTGAAAGCATCTAAAAATGGTGTGCAATTGCAAAGTGTACCCTTGCCAATTACTATTTCCAATTTGGTGCCGCCAACCAATTTTGTGCAAACCTTTGAAGTGATAAACAACTTTGGCGAAAGCGGCCTATTTGTGTCGAAGGAGAATGAAAGTATATCGCTGAATGTGTTGCCAAACGTGGGATATGGCAGCGCAAAGTGCGGAGGATTTCTGTTGCCCGATACTATGAAGTATTCAGGAAAAACTTCGCTTACCTCGCCTGCATTAGATGTGAGCAGCACGCCTAATGCAGCTCTTCAATTCAATTATTACTTTACCCAAAAGAAGTTGAATAGCAACGATGTTTTAGAAGTTTCATTTTCGAGCGATTGCGGGAAAAAATGGATAAGCCAAGTTAAATTGAGTGGAGCATCATTAAGAACAGTTCAAACTGAAGTTCAAAATGAACAGAATTACACCTCCGATACTTTGCAGTGGAAAACAATTTTAGTGCCGCTGCCTCCGGCATTTAGAACATCGGCATTTAGATTCAAAATAGACTACACAAACTTTTATGGAAACAACTTGTTGATAGATAACATTAACATCAACCCGGAATTATACACTTCAATTAAAGAGATTAGCGAAAACGATTTCTCAATTTTTCCTAATCCTGTAAACAGCGAAATAAGAATTAAAACTTCGCTCCCAAATTGTAAGGTGCAGATAACAGACATATTTGGAAAAGAGATTCTGTATCAGAATGCACAGAAAGTAGATGTTATTGACGTTTCATATTTATCGTCAGGTATTTACTTTATTACACTTTTCAGTGAAAACAAGATGAGGGTGAAGAAATTTAACAAGTACTAATATTCCCCAATTATTATACAACTATTGCCTATTTTATTCCTTCTTATACCTTTGGGCGGCTTTAAATTTACAGATGAAAAAAAATTGTATTCTAACTTTTTTATTTGCTGTACTTGCAGTGAGTAGTATAGCACAAATTCGGTGTGGCTTTGGGGAGGCAAATACCTACATGCGCCAACACGATGCTAATTACGAAAGAGCAATGCAGGAGCGCGTTCAGCAGTTTGAGCAGCTTAGAATGCAGGGTGTGTTAGATCAACATCAAAATGCAAGCAGAGCAGTACGCACTATTCCGGTGGTAGTGCATGTGGTGCTGCCTTCAAATTTGCAAAGTACCGTTACCGATGCTCAAATACAGCAGATGGTAAACTACATGACAGAAGATTTTAGATTGCTGAATCCAAGTTATGCTTCGCAAACTAGAACTTATTTTAAGCAATTTGCCAAAGATGCAGAGATTGAATTCTGCTTGGCAAAAAGAGACCCGAACGGTGCTGCAACTACAGGTATTACTAGAACAAATACTACCGTTTCGTGCTATAATCCCGATACCAATCCAAATGATATGAAAACAACCAATGGTGGTGGTAAAGCCCCTTGGCAGCAAACTAAATATTTGAATATTTGGATAGTAGATTTATGTGGAAGTTCTACAAGTGGCACAGCAGGATATGCTTATTTGCCTACTACCGGTGTGGTAGGAAATTACATTGATGGAATAGTTTTAGATTATCAATTAGGCTTTGGAAGTGGCAGCCGTGCTGCTTCGCACGAAGCAGGGCATTACTTGGGCTTAGGCCATACTTGGGGAGAACTTAGCAGCAATGCGTGTGGTAATGTGTTTCCTGATACGGATGATGGTTTTTCGGATACACCGGATTCAAAAGGACCCAATTTTGGTTGCTCGGCAGTTACTTCTTGCTCCAACAATTCTCCCAGTGGCGATATGTTGGAAAACATCATGGATTATTCAAGCTGCCCTACCATGTTTACAACACAGCAGGCTAACTTTATGAACTTGGTGCTAAATGGAGGACCATTTTCAAGTCCATTTAATACGTATGGTTTTGCTTCCAGAGCATCTTTGGTAACTAATAATTCAGGTTGTGTAACCACCGGAGCGCCCATTGCCGATTTTACTGCTAGTGCTACCAATATTTGTGTTGGGCAAACTGTTACATTCACTAATAATACGAATGGAACAGCTCCACTTACTTATTCATGGAGTTTCCAAGGTGGCAATCCTGCAACATCCAGCGCTACCAATCCGCAGGTTACATACCCAACTGCAGGAACTTACAGCGTTACACTTACTGCAACCAATAGCAATGGCAGCAACCAGGCTGTAAAAACAGGATATATTACCGTTTCGGGAGTGCAAGCATTACCAATGAGTGAAGGGTTTGAATCTACTACATTTCCTCCAACAGGATGGGTTTTGAACAATCCGGATGCAGGCATAACATGGGTAAGAACAGCCTCGGCAAGTGGATATAGCCAATCTTCGGCTTCAACTTATTTGAATTGCTATAGCTACAACGCTGCCAATCAGCGCGATTGGTTGATTACGCCCAATTACAACTTTTCGGGTGTTACTTCCGGTAGGTTGAAATTCGATTATGCTTATGCACGCTACTCAACCAGTTCTACCGATTCGTTGGCAGTTATGTATTCTACCGATTGTGGCGCTACATGGACGCAACTTTGGAAAAAGGGAGGTTCTAGTTTACAAACAAGAACTACCACCACTACTTCTAATTTCCAGCCATCTTCTACGCAGTGGAAAACAGACTCCATTACACTTACTACAGGCATAGCCGGCAATAGTTCTGTTCGCTTTGCCTTTGTTGGTATCAACAATTATGGAAACAACATGTATTTGGATAATATAAACATATACAATGTTGGCACGGTTACGCCACAGGTTCCGGTAGTAGATTTTGTTGGTGCGCCAACTACAGTAGTGGTAGGCAATTCGGTGGCATTTACAGATCTTTCTACCAATACACCAACTTCATGGGCATGGTCTTTTGCAGGTGGCACACCATCAAGTTCTACCACTCAAAATCCAACTGTTACTTACAATACTGTTGGGCAATATAATGTTACGCTTACAGCTACTAACACAGCAGGTAGTTCAACTCCGCTTACTAAAACAGCATATATTATAGTAGTGAATCCACCTTCGGGCGGCAGCGGTTGCGATACACTAAGCAATGTGCCAAATGATACTACTGCTTCGGTGTATAACTATCCTTTTGGTAGCGGTTATGTATCGGGCAATAATAGCGATGGCGATTTGGCTAAGGCCGAGCGCTTTTTAAATAATAAGCAAGTTACCATATCGGGAGCATACATATTTGTGTATGGAAAGTCAGCCTCACCCGGTTCTAAATCTGTAACATTTGCAGTATGGGATAATTCAGGAACCGGAGGCGCACCGGGGGCAACTCCAATTGCAACAACCACTTATCCTTTGGCACAGTTAATAAGCACAAATGGTAACTTTATTTATGTACCGTTTAATACTAATCCCACAGTGTCTTCTAATTTTTATGTAGGTGTGATACTTCCTACCATTGCGGGCGATACAATTGCACTAGTAACCACTAGCAATAATGCTGCCTATAAGGATTCATTATATGGATGGGAGCGGTATGCAAATGGAACATGGGGTAGTTATTCAGCTATTTATTCGCAATACAATGCCGGTTTCTCAAACATCGTTTATCCGGTTATTTGTTCAACAGCTGTAGCTCCTCCGGTGGCAAAGTTCACTGCTAATAAAACTTCTATTTGCGTTGGGCAGCAAGTTACATTTACCGATAAAAGTACGGGTGGTGCTACTGCGTGGAGTTGGACTTTCGGTATTGGTAGCACACCTCAAGCTTCGAATGCACAGAATCCAACTGTTACTTTTAATAATGTTGGCACCTATACTGTAAAACTTACTGCTTCTAATGCTAATGGTAGTGACGATACTACTATTTCTAACTATATTACCGTAAATGCTCCGCCAACAGCACCTTTGGCAATACTGCCTGTAAACTGTTATGGTGAACAAAATGGTGGAGCCAAAGTTACGGCAAGTGGTAATGGGCCATTTACATATGCATGGAGTTCTGGAGGTACATCTGATAGTATTATGAATAAAGCAGGTGGTAGCTACACGGTAACTGTAACCGATTCAAAAGGCTGCACCGTTACGGCAAATGCACTTATTCCTCAACCGCTGGCGCCTCTTACTGTATCGGTTTCTATAACCGATGCTGTTTGTGGTTTAAACAACGGCAGTGCTCAAGCTGCGGCTACAGGTGGAAATGGCAATAATACCTTCCAATGGAGCAACGGCCAATCCGGAACAACCATAGATTCTTTATTGCCGGGTTCTTACACGGTTACAGTAACCGATGCACATAGCTGTAGTGTGGTAAGTACCAAAACTGTAAATAATTTGCCGGGCGATTTATCGGTAACGGTAAATACCTCTACCTCTACATGCGGACAAGCGAATGGAACTGCATTTGCCTCGGCAGTAACAGGAGGTACCACCACCATAGTTTCGCATCAGTGGAGCAATAATGCTTCCGGCAGTTCCATAACTGGCTTGGTAGCAGGTACATATTCAGTTACTGTAACCAACAGTTTAGGATGCACGGCTACTGCCACCGGTATTGTTACCGATAGTAGCGATTTATCTGTTGTAATTTCTTCTAAAACACAACCTAGCACAGCCGGAGCGCTTGATGGCTCCTTAACTGCAACTACATCGGGCGGCTCGCCAACTATTACTTTGGAATGGAGCAATGGAGTAATAGGAGTAAGCAATACGGGAATTGGAGCCGGAGTTTATACCGTTACAGCTACCGATGCCAATGGTTGCAAAGCCATAGCAATAGATAGTTTAGTAAATCCAACCATGTCTTCAATAAAAGATATTACCGGAGCACTACATTTGGTGGTATATCCAAACCCATCTAAAGATGCAATTTGGGTTTCTACCAATGCCGAAGGAATGGCTACTATTGCCATTGCTAATGTGTTGGGTCAAGTAATGATTCATGAAAAAATGCAAGAAGGTCAGCATTTGAAATCAATAGATATTTCTATGTTGCCGGAAGGTGTTTATTATCTTACCTACGCTACAGCCAACTATAGAACTACCACCGCTTTTGTAAAAAAATAAATTCTAAAGAACAACATCTGTAATGAAAAAGATTTTTCTGGCAGCTTCGGTTGCATTGTCGTTAGTTGTGCAAGCACAACACTTTTGTGGCACCGATGAATACATTCAAAAAAGGGCAGCTTCAAGTGCAGAGTTTGCTAGGCAGCGCGATGAGATGTTTCAACAAATGGAAGCATTTAGAACTACACCTAAACCTGCAGCAAGAGCGGGGCAAAGTGTTATATATATACCGGTGGTTTTTCACATTATTCATAATGGAAAAGCTTATGGCGTAGGCGAAAATATTTCTGATGAGCAGGTGCTTTCGCAAATAGATGCCCTTAACAGAGACTTTGCTCTTATGGCTGCCGATACTGTAAATATCCCTGCTGAGTTTAAGCCTTTAGCAACTAATACTTACATACAGTTTTGTATGGCGAAGTTTGATCCGCAAGGCAATCCTACCACAGGTATTGAGCGTATTGTATATTCTAATAAAGCAACATGGGATACCGAAAATGATATTGATGGAGTGCTGAAACCGGCAACCATTTGGGATAGAAGAAAATACTTGAATATTTGGAGTTGTAATTTTGGTGGCACCTTAAAAAGCCAAGGTGTTTTAGCTTATGCAACCTTACCTTACTTTACCGATAACCAAACCGATGGGGTTGTTTCGCGCCATAATGCTATTGGTACTGTAGGAACACTACTTTCAAGCCAAAGAGGTGGCAGAACCGTAGTACACGAAGTGGGGCACTGGCTAGGTTTGTTGCATATTTGGGGCAATACCGCAGGTTGCTACGATGGTACTTACAACTCTACCGATTTTGTGGACGATACTCCGGATCAAGACGATAAGTATTTTGGTTGCCCAAGTTATCCTCAGTATTCATGCGGTACTTCTAATATGTTTATGAACCACATGGATTACTCCGATGACAATTGTCGCAATATGTTTACAATAGGGCAAGCGGATGTAATGTACGGCACTGTTAGCCAAGGTGGGCAGCGCGCTTCTATTAGAAATTCAATATCAAATTGCTTTTATGATTTAGATGGAGCAGTAAAAACAGTATTGCTTCCTACCGATACAATTTGCAATTTAAACTTTAAACCGGTAGTAAAGGTTAAGAACGAAGGCGTAACCACCATCATAAATGCGACTATCTATTACAGAATTGATAATGGTTCTTTCGATTCGCTTCCATTCAATAGGCAATTGCTTATTCAGGAAGAAGCGTTTGTTACCTTGCCGTTACAATCTGTAACCGCGGGCAATCATACGCTTACAGTTACCTTCGAAAGACCCAATGGCGTAAGTTTAGACAGTTATCCAGCCAACGATGAACTTACAGTTAATTTCTATGCTTACGATGGTGGTTTTGCATTGCAAGCACCACTTGTTGAAGATTTTGAAATGGGCGCATTTCCACCAACCAATTGGCTTATAGATAATAAGGGAAATGCCAATACCTGGGATTTGGCTTCTTCCAGCGGTTACGAAGTTGGTAGTTATGGAGCAGTTATCAATAACTTAAATTACACTTCAAATCCAAACGGAGCTAAAGATGCTTTAATTACCGATGATTACGATGTTTCAAATGTGGGATTACCAAACTTGAAATTCGATTTGGCATATTGCCGCGTAAACAACAACCGCCAAGATTCATTAGCCGTATATTATTCATTCGATTGTGGCATGCAATGGAATTTAGTATATAGAAGCGGAGGAACTACCATGGCTACCGCTCCGGATCAAAATGCATTCTTTGTGCCAACTTCAAACCAGTGGAAAACGGTTACAGTTTCGCTGCCATCTACGATTGGCCAAAACAAAGTGCGTTTTAAATTTGAAAATATTTCAGGTTGGGGCAATGCATTGTACTTAGATAATATCAATATAGATGGCACTCCAATTTCAGGTATTGAAGAGAAGAGTAATAAGGTGGAAGTAAGTGTATTCCCTAACCCTGCCGGAAACTTTGCTTACATTTCTTTGCCTGTGGTACATCCATTTACACAGTTGGAGGTGTATAATGCCGTAGGGCAAAAAGTAGCATCGCAAGCTATCTTTCAGCGTGTGGTGGAGTTGAATACAAATTCGCTTACCACCGGAACTTATTTTGTTCGCTTGCTGGGCGAAAATGCCAGCCAAATTCAACCAATTGTAATTAGTAAATAATTTATTGTAATGAAGAAAATTTTAGGCGCTGCCGCTGTTTGCAGCATGTTATTATCTACAGAAACCTTTGCGCAGCAGCACCGCCACAAGTGTGGCGCTACCGATGTTGAAAAAGCAATGGAAGTAGCACATCCGGGGTACCTGCAAGCTGTAAAAACTGCTTTTTTAAAAGCTAAACAAAATGCAGCATTTAAGGAAGCACAGCGCAGTAATGCTCCCGATACCGTTTATAGAATACGCACTGTGGTACATGTGGTTTATACCAAGCCGGAAGAAAATTTAGACGACTCAATTATTCTATCGCAAATTGATGTTCTAAATGAAGATTACCGCAGACGTAATGCCGATACTGTAAATACGCGCTCTGTGTTTCAGGAATTTGCAGCCGATGCAGGTATTGAATTTTTCTTGGCCGATACCGACCCTGATGGAAACCCCACTACCGGAATTACACATACGCAAGGAAGCCCACCACCAAGTATTTTTGGCGGTTTTGGCGCTAACGATGAGGTAAAAAGTCAATCAACAGGTGGTGTAAATGCTTGGCCTACAGACCGCTATTTCAATATCTGGGTTTGCGATATCATGGGCGGTTTAGGCGTATTGGGATATGCATATCCTCCGGCAGCACCACTGCCTAATTGGGGAAGTCAGAACCCTAATGCAGATTCATCTAAGCAAGGAGTGGTATTGTATTACAAAGCAGTAGGTCGCAATAACCCTTATGCAATCGACAGTACCGTAAATGGCGGAAGAAGCGCTACACACGAAGCAGGGCATTATTTTGGATTAAGACATATTTGGGGCGATGACCAATCGTTTTTAGGCCCCGGAAATAAATGTGCTGGCGACCAAGGTGGTGGCGAAGATGGTATTGACGATACTCCGGATGCAAAAGACGCATCGCAGCAAACTTGCGATACCACCAAAAATACTTGTCCGGATCCCAATATGTTGCAAGACTATCCCGATATGGTTGAAAACTATATGGATTACAGTAGCGATGATTGCTTAAATATGTTTACCAATGGACAAGTAGCGTTAATGCGTGAAGTAATTAGATTGTATCGCCCGGGTATTGCAGAAAAAGTACCCAATGTGGCTGCTTCCATTAAACAAGTGCGCTATGCTGCCGATGTAAAAATTTCTCCCAATCCGGCCAAAAACGAAATTTGGGTAGAAGTACCTGCAAACGAAAGCAATGTTTCCATACAAATACTTTCGGTAGAAGGTAAGTTGGTACAAACGGTACAAACATCTATTGCCCGCACAAACATAAATGTTGCAGGACTACAACAAGGCGTGTATTTTCTTGCCGTTGGCAACAGTAATTTTTCAACGGTTAAGAGAATTGTAATTGCCGAATAATAAGGTAACTTTCGGCTCGTTTTATTTACCTCTTTGTACATTATGGTTGAAAAGAATGCTGCCTATTATATTGAATTAGAAGAAAAGCACGGAGCGCATAATTATCATCCGCTTCCGGTAGTTTTAGAAAAAGGTTTAGGAGTTTATTTATGGGATGTGGAAGGAAAAAGGTACTTCGATTTTCTTTCTGCTTATAGTGCCGTAAACCAAGGGCATTGCCATCCGCTTATAGTTAAAGCCTTGCAAGAACAAGCGCAGAAACTTACGCTAACCTCAAGAGCTTTTTTCAATAATAAATTGGGGGAATACGAAAAGTATATTACTACCTACTTTGGCTACGATAAGGTGTTACCTATGAATACCGGAGTAGAAGGAGGGGAAACCGCTATTAAATTGGCAAGGCGCTGGGGCTATCGTGTAAAAAATATCAAGGAAAACAAAGCCACCGTGGTATTTGCACAAGGAAACTTTTGGGGGCGCACCATGAGTGCCATTTCTGCTTCTACCGACCCTTCGAGCTATAAAGATTTTGGACCGTATATGCCGGGCTTTGAGTTAGTGCCTTACAATAATTTGAAGGCATTAGAAGAGGCGCTCAAAAATAAGCATGTATGTGCATTTATGGTAGAGCCTATTCAGGGCGAAGCTGGTGTAGTGGTTCCTAAAGAGGGCTATTTAGCAAAGGCTTACGAACTGTGTAAAAAATACAATGTGCTGTTTATTGCCGATGAGGTACAAACAGGTTTATGCCGTACCGGAAGAATGCTTGCCTGCGATTACGAAGGTGTGCGCCCCGATATTTTAATTTTAGGGAAAGCACTAAGTGGCGGCACATTGCCTGTAAGTGCTGTGCTTGCCGATGATGAAGTGATGTTGCAAATACAACCGGGCGAACATGGTTCTACTTATGGCGGCAATCCATTGGCTTGCGCTGTAGCAACGGTAGCGCTGCAAGTGCTTAAAGATGAAGGATTGGCGCAAAACGCTTTTTACCTAGGCAACTATTTCCGCCAGCAAATGGATAAATTTAAATCGCCACTTATTAAAGAAGTGCGTGGCAAAGGTTTGTTGAATGCCATTGTGGTAAATTCAAAGAAAAAGAATGTGGCATGGGAGATATGCCTGCAACTCAAAGAAAATGGTTTGCTTGCTAAACCAACTCACGATTATATTATACGCTTAGCACCTCCACTTACTATTACCAAAGATGAGTTAGACCAAAGCATCGGTATTATTCAAAAAGTATTTAAGGGCTTTAAGGTTTAGAAGAGGTTGCTTGCAATTCTTAGAGTTAGTGGGTGTATAAGAAGATTGAAATAAATACAGCACCTACAATGCTGTTGTATAATTTATTCTTCTGTATAGCTTTTCATGCACAATTGTGGAAACCTAACATACATAAAACAGCTGCTATGCTTAGCTTCGCCACAAACTATGAGTGAAGAAATAGAAAACATCAACCAAGAGGCAGACGATGCCATTCATGTAGATGGAATGTTCAAAAATTGGTTTTTGGATTATGCCAGTTATGTAATTCTTGAACGTGCCGTTCCTGCCATAGAAGATGGTTTAAAACCCGTGCAGCGTAGAATTTTGCACGCCCTAAACGAAATGGATGACGGGCGCTTTAATAAAGTAGCAAACGTAATTGGGCAAACCATGCAGTACCACCCGCATGGCGATGCCAGTATTGGCGATGCACTAGTAAATATTGGGCAGAAGGAATTGCTATTCGATATTCAGGGAAACTGGGGCGATATTCGCACCGGAGATGCCGCAGCCGCTCCTCGTTATATAGAAGTTCGCCTTTCTAAATTTGCAAAAGAAGTAGCCTTTAATCCGCAAACTACCACATGGCAACTCAGTTACGATGGCAGAAAAAAAGAGCCGGTTGCCCTGCCCATGAAATTCCCACTTGTAATTTCGCAAGGTGCCGATGGTATTGCCGTGGGGCTTTCAACCAAAATATTGCCACATAATTTTATAGAACTTTGCAAAGGTTCCATAGATGTTTTAAAAGGAAAAAAGACTAAGCTGTACCCAGATTTTCCAACAGGCGGTTTTGTAGATGTAAGTGAATACAACAGCGGAGCACGCGGAGGAAAAGTAAAAGTACGCGCCAAAATAGACGCTGTAGATAAAAAGAATCTAATTATTACAGAAATACCTTTTTCTACCACCACAGGCTCACTCATAGAAAGTATTCTAAAGGCCAACGATAAGGGCAAAATAAAAATTAAGAAGATAACAGATAATACCGCCAAGTTTGTAGAGTTGAATATAGAGCTACAAGCGGGAGTAGATGCCGATAAAACCATAGATGCCCTATACGCATTTACCGATTGTGAAGTAAGCATAAGTACCAATGCTTGTGTAATAGAAAACGAAAGACCAATTTTTACAACCGTAGATGAAATTCTTAAAAAAAGCACCGAGCAAACCAAAGAATTACTTACCCGCGAGTTGGAAATAAGGCAGGTAGAATTGAACGAAGCATGGCACTTTGCCTCGCTCGAAAAAATATTTATTGAAAAGAGAATCTACCGCGATATTGAAGAAGCCGAAACTTTTGAAGATGTAATTCTTAGGATAGATAAAGGACTGCAGCCCTATAAAAAGTTGTTTAAAAGAACGATTACACAAGAAGATATTCTAAAACTTACAGAAATAAAAATAAAGCGAATATCAAAGTACGACTCTTTTAAGGCCAACGATGAAATTAAGAAAATAGAAGAAGGACTGGCGCAGGTAGCATACGATTTGGAGCATATAACAGATTTTTCTATTACCTATTTTGAAAACTTAATAAAGAAATACAGCAAAGGCAGAGAGCGCAAAACAGAAATACGTGGCTTCGAAAATATTGAAGTAAAAGCAGTAGTATTTAATAATGCAAAACTCTATGTAAACCGTGCCGAAGGCTTTGCTGGGAGCGGCTTAAAGAAAGATGAATTCGTATGCGATTGCTCCGATATAGACGACATTATTGCCTTTACCCGTAGTGGGAAAATGATGGTCTTTAAAATTGAAGACAAGAAATTTATAGGTAAAGAAATTATACATATTGCCGTTTGGAAAAAAGGCGATGACCGCACTGCTTACAATATGGCGTATTACGATGGCACAAGTAAGCGCACCTTTGTAAAACGCTTTAATGTAACCTCTATCACACGCAGCACAGAATACGATTTAACACAAGGCTCCTCCGGTAGCAAAGTGCTATATTTTACTGTAAACCCCAACAGCGAAAGCGAAGTAGTGCGCGTGCAGTTGCATCCCAATTCCGCAGCCAGAATAAAAGAGTTTGATTTCGATTTTGGAAGCATTGATATAAAGGGACGGCAGGCACAAGGCAACATACTTACCAAATTTCCGATACGCAAAATAGATTTAAAAGAAAAAGGTTCTTCCAGCATTGGCGGTTTAAAAATTTGGTTCGATGCAGAATATGGTCGCCTTAACCGCGATGAAAAAGGCAAATACCTTGGTGAATTCGATACTGGCGATAAAATATTAGTTGCCTATAAAGATGGCAATGTGGAGCTTACCGATTTTGAACTCACCAACCGATATGAGCCCAACGATGTAATGTTGGTTGAAAAATTTGCGCCCGAAGGAAATTATAGTGTGGTGTATTTCGATGGTAGTAGCAAAAATTGGTATGTAAAGCGCTTTAAAATTGAGTTGAAATCAGAGAAAGTAAAATCAAGCATTATTACAGATCATAAAGATAGTAAGCTAGCAATATTCAGTAGCGCCACCGCTCCGGTTGCTAAGTTCAATATCTTAAAAGGAAAAGATAAAGAGAAGTACGAAGTGGAGCAGCCGCTTGCCGATATTGTAGATATAAAAGGTTGGAAAGCACTAGGCAACCGATTAACCCAGTTTGTAGTAACAGGAAAAATTACAGATGTTACACCCGAAGAAGTAGTTTCCGAAACCGAAATAAATGTAGGCGATACCATTGAATGGGAAATAGATGGCAAAGCAGGAAAGAAAGGTGAACAAGGCGGTTTGTTCTAAAGATTGTTTATGTCGAGTATGCTAATATTGTTATCGTAATTCCTGCACTGCAATGTTGGGATAATCGGTAATAACACCATCGCAACCGATGGCTTTCATACGTTTCATCTTTTTGCGTTTGTTTACCGTCCACGGAATAACTTTAATACCCAGTTGGTGACATTTTTTTACGGTACTTTTAGACGTAAGTAAGTAAAGCGGGCTGTAAATGGTAGGAGCAAACTTCAATTTGTTTAAACTACTTTTTGCGCCACCTATGTTTACAGATAAAAGTGCCTGTGGCATAAAGCAATTCAATTCTTTAAGTGTATGTAAAATACGCATATCAAACGATTGGATATAGCTGCGCTGCGCTACATTTTTTTCTTTAATAACTTGATACACCAAAGATGTAAAAAGCTCAGGTTCCGGATGGTGTTTGTTGTCGCCCTTTTTGGTAGATTTTATTTCTATATTGTAATGCGGCAATGCAATATTGGCGCTTGCTGCAAAGGCTTCTATGCTATCAAAAACTTCGCTGAGTAGGGGCTTATAGGCATGAAATTTTTCTTGCTCGGGAAAGCGCTTATGGTGTTTGCTGCCACAGTCGTATTGCTGCACTTCCCGATAGGTCATTTTATAGATATTGAATTTCGATTTATTCTTGGTTACATTGTTGCAAATATGGTTGCCAATCCACCAATCGTGGCTTACAATTACTTGGCTGTCGCTGGTTATTACCACATCTAGTTCTATGGTGTTGGCACCCATTTTTAATGCTTCTATAAACCCGCGAATGGTGTTTTCGGGATAAAGCCCACGCGCACCGCGATGCCCTTGTATGTTAAATGCCGATGTTTGGTTATATGCCCACAGGCTAATGCTCAGCAATAGGAAAGTGCTAATCTGTTTCATGCTTCTTACAAGTCTTCGTATTCGTATATTTCATCAATATGAGTTCCGGGAGGCATGTCGTATATATTGCGCAGTAAACCATCTTTAAGGTCGTACACCCAGCCGTGCAAGTGTGGCTGTTGCTGGTATTTCCACGCTTTTTGTATGATGGAGGTTTTTGCCAAATTAAAAAGTTGCTCTTTTACATTTAGTTCTACCATTCTGTTTACCCTTAACTCTTCATCGGCAATGGCATTTATCTCGTTTCGATGGATTCTGTACACGTCTTTTATGTTTCTAATCCATTTGTTTATGATGCCGAAATTTTGCCTGCTCATGGCGGCTTTTACGCCACCGCAACCATAGTGTCCGCATACGATTATGTGTTTTACTTTTAGTATTTCTACTGCGTATTGCAATACACTAAGTAGGTTTAAATCTGTGTTTACTACCATGTTTGCAATGTTGCGGTGTACGAATATTTCGCCCGATTTTGTGCCGGTAATTTCATTGGCAGGAATGCGGCTATCGGAGCAGCCAATCCATAAAAAATCGGGTTTTTGTACGCTTACCAAGCGTAGGAAATAGTCGGGGTCGTTGGTAGTTTTATTGGTAGCCCAGTTTTTATTATCGAGTAATAGTTTTTCGTACGATTTCATGTGCTTTGTTTTTTATGAAAGAGTGTGGCAAGCCTATGCAATGAAATAAAAAAAGCGCAATTTTTAAACTGCGCTTTTAGTTATTTAAGATGCTGTTGGTTGATTATTGGTCTCTGTTGCGGAGGCCGCTGTTTGGGTGGCTTGCTCTTGGGTTTCAGTTTCGGGTTTATCAAAAGGGCGTTTACCAATCAAGCGTTCCAAATCGTCTTTAAAAAGAACTTCTTTTTGCAATAACTCTTGTGCTAAGAGTTCCATTTCGCTGCGCTTATCTGTAAGTAGTTTTTGTGCACGTTGGTATTGAAGTTCAATTATTTTGCGAGCTTCATCGTCAATTAGCTTTGCTGTTTCATCGGAGTATGGTTTGGTAAAGCCGGCTCCTTGTTGCATCATATCGTAAAAGCTGATGTTTCCTACTTTATCGTTCATTCCAAAAATGCTTACCATCGCATAAGCAATGCGGGTTACATGGTCTAAATCGTTTTGTGCTCCGGTAGAAATTCTATCGAACATTACTTTTTCTGCGGCTCTTCCACCGAGTGTCATACACATACGGTCGAGCATTTCTTCGGTAGTTTCTAAATACTTTTCTTTAGGTAAGTACTGTGCATAGCCGAGTGCTGCTACACCGCGCGGCACAATAGATACTTTTACCAAAGGGTGGGCGTGTTCTAAAAACCAACCGCATACGGCATGCCCCGCTTCGTGGTAGGCAATTATTTTTTTCTCATCGGGCGAAATGAGTTTATTCTTTTTCTCTAAGCCGCCTATGGTTCTGTCTATGGCATCATTAAAGTCTTCCATTTCTATTTGCTGCTTGTCTTTGCGTGCAGCAATTAAGGCGGCTTCGTTGCATATATTGGCGATATCTGCACCGGCAAAACCGGGTGTTTGTGCAGCCAATTTATGTGCATCTACGGTAGGTGCGGTTTTAATATTTTTCAAGTGAACTTTAAAGATTTGTTCACGCCCAACTAAGTCGGGTTTGTCAATACTAATAACTCTATCGAAGCGGCCCGGGCGCAATAGCGCAGTATCTAAAATATCTTGGCGGTTGGTGGCGGCAATAATAATAACGCCTTTTTCGCTGCTAAAACCATCCATTTCTACCAGCAATTGGTTGAGCGTATTTTCGCGCTCATCGTTGCTGTTCATTATGTTTTTGCCTCTTGCTCTTCCAATGGCATCAATTTCGTCTATAAAAATAATACAAGGGGCTTTTTCTCTTGCTTGGCGGAATAAATCGCGCACGCGCGAAGCTCCAACTCCCACAAACATTTCAACAAAGTCGGAACCGCTAATAGAAAAGAACGGTACTTTTGCTTCGCCTGCCATTGCTTTGGCAATAAGGGTTTTACCTGTTCCTGGAGGCCCAACCAGTAATGCTCCTTTTGGAATTTTACCGCCCAAGGTGGCGTATTTCTGTGGATTCTTTAAGAAGTTTACTATTTCTTGTACTTCAACTTTAGCTTCGTCTAATCCGGCTACATCATCGAAGGTGAGGTTTATTTTTTCGTCTTTATCAAACAGTACGGCTTTTGATTTGCCGATGTTGAAAATTTGTCCACCGGGGCCGCCCATGCCACCGGAAACTCTGCGCATAATAAATATCCAAATTCCAGCAAAAAGTAATACGGGCAATACCCAACCAATTACATCGCGCAACCAATCGTTGCGGGTTTGGTACTGCAAATCAACGGCTGCTAAATCGGGATGTTCTTTGTAAAATTCGTTTACAAAACGGTCGAAGGCATCGTTAGATGCTACGGATAAAAAGAAGTGCGGTCCTTTATTTATCATGCCGAAGCGTGTGCGCGAAATTTCTTGGTACTGTGGTTTGGCAAGTGCCGTATCGCGCAGATATACTTCTGCATATTCTTTGTTTACCACTACAATTTTTTCTACTTCATTTAACTCGAGCATTTGTTTTAGTTTTTGCTGCGAGGTTTCGGCAACTTTACTCTGGAAGTAGTTCATGTTTAGCGAAAACAGAATAAACACGCCCAACAGAATATAAACCCACAAATAATTGAACTTGGGTTCTTCGGGGCGCTTGCTTTTGGGTAGCCTTATTGGTTCTCTTTTATTCTCTTTTTTATCGTCTTTATTTTCCATGATGGTTTAAAACTATCTTTTCTAAATATTAAGTGAAGTGTGGACGACCGTAGTAGTATTTTATTTTTTAGCTACCGGACGTTTTTCTTTATGAAGCGTTCTTTTGGCATCGTGCCAAAGTTCTTCTAATTGATAGAAATCGCGCTTTTCGCGATGGAAAACATGTACCAGCACATCTGCAAAGTCAATAATTATCCATTCTGAATTTTTAACGCCTTCTTTTCTAAATGGTTTTGCTCCGTTTTCGGAAGTGTCTTTTTCTACAGCATCGGCTAAAGCCTTTACTTGCGTAGAAGAATCGCCATGTGCTACAATAAAGAAATCGGTAGGTCTGTCGCCCAAACTGCGCAGATCGAGTGTAACTACTTCATTTCCTTTTTTATCCAATAGCGCTTCTACTATAATTTTGCGCAACTTTGCCGTGGTTGGAATATCTTGCTTCGCCAATCAATTACGATTTAAATTTTAAATAAACGCCAAAGGTATAAAAACACTACACTTTTATGGATAGTTCGCCACTCTTTGCAGGAATGAATGTTGTTGAGTTAGAAGAAACCACTTCTACCAATACCGAAGCAAAGCAATTAATTGAAAACGAGAAGCCGATAGAAGGCACGGTGGTTATAGCCAAAAAGCAAACTAAGGGCAAAGGACAACTCGGCAATACTTGGGTAAGCGAGGCCGGAAAAAACCTTACCTGCAGTTATATTTTATACCCTGTTTTTTTGGGAGCCGATAAGCATTTTTACCTAAATATGGTGGCAAGTTTGGCAGTAAAAGAAGTTTGTGAAGCAATTTTGGAAGATGAAGTAAAAGTGAAATGGCCAAACGATGTTTACTATGGCAACAAGAAGATTGCAGGAATTTTAATTGAAAATTCAATTAGTGGCGCTACTGTAATTACTTCGGTAGTGGGCATTGGTATTAACGTAAACCAAACCGAATTCGATGAGGCATTACCCAATCCCGGTTCGCTCAAAATGTTTACACAAACAGATATAGATTTGAATGCCATGTTGCAGAACTTAAACATCTATTTGGAAAAATACTATTTGCAACTGCGCCAACAGCACCACCATTTTTTGCAAAGAGCTTATACCGAAGCTCTTTTTCGTTACAACCAAACTGCCTATTTTAAAAGAGGTGAGCAAACATTTAAAGGCGAAATTGCAGGAATTGCCCGCGATGGGAAACTTATTATTCACAGCAGTGGAAAGGAATTACGCTTTAATATGCAAGAAGTGCAATTTGTAATTTAGTGGGTAGGAGCGAATATTGGGAAGTTCAAAATTTTGCTTAAAACTTTCGTTTAAAACAAGTTGATTGTAAATTCGTTGCACAAATTAGAAACATGAAAAAATCGCATATAGTTCTTTTAATTCTTATTGCTGTAAGTGTGGGCGTAATTATTGCCATGACGGGCGATTACACTACCTATTCTAATTTTGTGCAGGCAAAAGAAAAGAGCAAAGCTGTGAGCGTTGCCGGGTTTCTAGCAAAAGATAAACCATTGGTTTACGATCCGCTTAAAGATCCTAACTATTTTGAGTTTACTATGTACGACCGTGAGGGAAATGTGCAAGAGGTGGTATTTAAAGGCTCTAAGCCGCAAGATTTTGAACGCAGCGAGCAAGTAGTGGTAAAAGGAAAAATGGAAGGGAAGTATTTTCGCGCAAGCGAAATTTTAATGAAATGTCCATCGAAATATGTGAACGATGAAATTGTATTAAAAGAAAAAGCTTAGTGGCATTACACTACTTCTACCAGTAAATGCTCGGCAGCTTTTGCCGAAACCGAAATGGTTTTTTTAGGTAGTTTTATTTCTACGCTCGAATCGAAGTTAAACACATTCATTACTTTTAGCTTTGTGCCTAAAGCAATATCAATGCTATCTAAGTATTGTAAAAAGTTGGAAGAAGAATTTTTTACGCCCACCACAACCGCAGTAGCACCTTTGTTTAGGGTGCTTAATGGAACGGCATTACTTTTTTCGATATTGCCATTGGCATCGGGAATTGGGTCGCCATGCGGATCGTATTGCGGATTGCCCAAAAAGTTATCGAGGCGCGTTACGAAATTTTCGTCTCTAATGTGTTCTAGGCGTTCTGCAAGTTCGTGTACTTCGTGCCATTCGTAGTTTAGTTTTTCGGCCAAAAAAACTTCCCAAAGGCGGTGTGCGCGTACCAATCTGCGGGCAATTAAAATGCCACTTTCGGTAAGTTGCACGCCTTTATATTTTTCGTAGTCGGCCAGTTTTTTATCGCTTAGTTTTCGCAGCATATCGCTTACCGATGCAGCGGTGGTGCTCATGGCATCGGCTATGGCGTTGGTGTTTACATTTTCATTTCCTCCGGCAGAAAGGTGGTAAATGGTTTTAATGTAATTTTCTTCGGTAATGCTGAGTTCGGTTTTCATGATGTAACTAACCCGCCAATTGTGTGTGGCGCGAGCCAAAATAAACGAAACTTCTACAATTCTAAAGCTGCAATAATGCGCTTATGCTTGTTGTTGCTTGCTAAAGAATTTTAAATCTGCCATAATTTGGTTGGCAATATTTTCCGAAGTGGTTTCGGAGCCGCTCTCGGCATAAATTCTTATGATAGGTTCGGTGTTGCTTCTTCTTAGATGCACCCAATCTTTTTCGAATTCAATTTTTACACCATCTATTTTATTGATAGGTTGGTTTTTGTATTTGCTTTCGATGTCATCGAAGAGGTTATCTATGTTTATAGATGGATCTAAATCTATTTTCTTTTTGCTGATGTAGTAGTTGGGATATTGTGCACGCAGCAGTGAAGTAGATTTTCCGAACTTGGCTAAGTGGGTAAGAAATAAGGCAATGCCCACCATTGCATCGCGTCCGTAGTGCAGTTCAGGATAAATAATACCTCCGTTTCCTTCGCCACCAATTACGGCTTTTTCTTCTTTCATTTTTTGAACCACGTTTACTTCGCCCACAGCACTAGCAAAATATTCTGCTCCGTGTTTTTCGGTAACATCGCGCAGGGCGCGGGTAGAAGATAAGTTAGAAACTGTATTGCCGCGTTTGTTTTTCAATACATAATCGGCAACAGCAACTAAGGTGTATTCTTCGCCAAACATGCTGCCATCTTCGCTTACAAGTGCCAATCTATCTACATCCGGATCTACGCTAATACCTACATCGGCATTGTTTTTCTTTACCGTCATAGAAAGTTCGCTCAGGTTCTCGGGTAGTGGTTCTGGATTGTGGGGGAATAAGCCGTTTGGTTCGGTGTATAATTCTATTACTTGCTCTACACCAAGTGCTTTAAGCAGTTTGGGCAATGCTATGCCGCCTGTGCTGTTTACGCAATCAATAACTACTTTAAAGTTTCTTTTTTTTATGGCTTCGGTATCTACCAATTTCAACTTCAATATCTTTTCAATATGAAAATCAATGTAGGTATCGTTTTGAGTGTAATGCCCCAAGGAGTTTACATCTTCGTACTTTACTTCTTTTTCCTCGGCAATGCGCAGTAGTTCTTCGCCCGCTTTGGCAGAAATAAATTCGCCTTGTGCATTCAACAATTTTAGTGCATTCCATTGCTTAGGGTTGTGGCTGGCGGTTAAAATAATGCCTCCGCCTGCACGCTCTTCGGGTACTGCCATTTCTACTGTTGGCGTAGTAGAAAGCCCTAAATCTACCACATCTATACCTATGGATTGCAAAGTGCCCACCACAATATGGTTCACCATTTCGCCACTTACACGCGCATCGCGCCCTATTACAATTTTGCGGGTTCCGCTATTTTGAATTACCCACTCGCCAAAGGCTGCGGTAAACTTCATAATATCTTCTGGCGTAAGATTACTGCCAGGGAAACCACCAATGGTTCCTCTTATTCCTGAAATTGATTTGATGAGCGACAACTTATTCTATTTTTGAGGGGGCGAAAATAAGAACTCAGCGCTATCTAAGTACATAATGTTTTAAAGTTTTGTTAATGACTGAAAAAGAATGGTTTACAGATTGGTTTGATTCTGCATATTATCATTTGCTCTATAATAACCGAGATGAGCACGAGGCAGAGAAGTTTGTGGAGAAGCTAACGGTGCAACTTAAATTGCAGGAAGGTGCTCAAATTTTGGATGTGGCTTGTGGCAAAGGGCGCCATGCCAAAACATTGCATAAACTTGGTTTTAATGTTACAGGAATAGATTTGAGTGAAAACAGTATTGCTGCAGCTAAAGCGTTTGAAGATAGCAATTTGCATTTTGTACGTTGGGACATGCGCGAAACATATTGCGCCAATTGTTTTGATGTGGCCGTAAACTTGTTTTCGAGTTTTGGATACCTGCCCAGCGATGAAGACAACCTTGTTGCGCTAAAGGCAATAGCCTCTAATTTAAAGCCGCAGGGCGTTTTAATTTTAGATTATATGAATGCAGAATGGGTGGTGAAGCAATTAAAGCCACGCGAAATTTTGCAACGTGGCGATACGCAATTTCATATCCAAAAAAAGGTGCAGGATGGATTTATATTAAAGAAAATTCAGTTTGTAAACGCAGAGGGAAGCAATGATGAGTACGAAGAAAAATTGCGCATTATTCACTTGCAAACTTTTAGAGAACTGTGCAGCAGCGCTAATTTGGAAATAAAAAATATTTGGGGCGATTATGAATTGGGTAATTTTAATCCAGGCGCTTCGCCACGTATTATTTTGCATTGCCAAAAGCAATAATTTGCCAAAACATTTACCATGCAGGTACGTTTATTGTTCATGAAGAATTTCATATTTGTAATGGTTTTGTTATTGGCATTTGCCCATTGTGGCAAGAGTCAAAAAGTAGCTACAAAAAATAACATGAGTAACACAAACGAGTTAGAAATTGCCACACTTGCCAATGGATGCTTTTGGTGTACCGAAGCTGTTTTCCAACGCTTGAAAGGTGTAGAAAAAGTAGAAAGTGGTTATAGCGGAGGAAAAATTGCCAATCCAACTTACAAAGAAATCTGCAGCGGACTTACGGGGCATGCCGAATGTATTCAGGTAACTTTTGATCCCAAACAAATTTCGTTTGCCGAAATCTTGGAAGTGTTTTTTAAAACACACGACCCCACCACACTAAACCGACAAGGTAACGATACCGGAACTCAATACCGATCGGCCATTTTTTACCATAGCGAGGCTCAAAAAAGTACAGCAATACAGCTTATTGAAGCATTAGACAGCGCAGGCGCTTTTAATAGCAAAATAGTTACAGAGGTTACGCCTGCTGCTACATTTTACAAGGCAGAAGATTACCACCAAAACTATTTTAATGATAACAAAAATGCTAATCCCTACTGTACTTTTGTGATTGTACCTAAACTCGAAAAGTTTGAAAAAGTTTTCAAGGATAAATTGAAGTAGCACACTTGAAACATAATAAACTCCGATATTTTGCATTTGTAATTGCAACCATAACTTTACTGATAGCTACTGCCATTTTTTTTGGGCGCAACACATTGTTGCATTTTGCAATGGAAAATGTGCAACATAAGTTGAAGCTGCAATACAACTTGGATTTGCATTGCAGCAGTATTCATTTTAGCCAATGGAGCGGTGTTTCAGCAGAAAACATAGTGTTGAACGATAGCGCAGGAGCAGCAATAATAAGAGTAGAGAAATTATATGTAGAAGTATCTCCAATGCGTATGTTAATTGGACAATTGCGTTTTACCAATATCCTTTCGGAGAATATTGAACTATATTTATTCGATAAACATAATGTAGCTAACTATAAAAAGTTCCGAAAGTCTTCTGCTTCCAATTTGCCAAATGAAAAGGAAGGAAAAGGTGCTTTTATTGCTAGAATACTCAAGAAGGCAACTATGTTTTCTTCAACAGAAATTGTATTGAAAAATACAAATGTGGTATTTAAAGATACCGTAGGAAGTGAACAAATTGTGTTGCCATATTTTAAGCTACATCAGCAAAAATTCACTGCGTTTTTTACTAATGGAAAACAGCCAGACACACTGTTTGCTAATGGTATTTTTGATGCCAGGCAAACACTGTTTGAGTGCAAGTTAAGTCACGAAGGCGATAGCGTTGGTGCGTTTTCTTTTTTAAAGAAAGGATACGATTTGAGTTTGAATTTTGATACAGTAGATGTTGAAATGAAATGGAAACTTGCTCAAGATGCAGGTGTGCATTTTGATGTGGCATCTAAGGTGGTAAATTTTAGTTGTGCGCATTGGCGCTTGGCAGCAGAGCCAATAATATTTCGGAATTGTCGGGCGCATGTAATTGGCATGGTAGGCTCCAATACGTTTGTAATAGACTCATCTTCTACGGCTGCGGTGCAAGATATTCCGCTGCAATTGTTTGCATCGGCATTTAAGGAAGATACCAACTACCAAGTGGCGCTTAAACTTAAGATGCCGGAGGTGGGTGCCGATAGTTTTTTTAGCTCACTGCCGGCAGGAATGTTTCATACATTAAAAGGCATATCGTGTAGTGGCAGGCTTGCTTACAATTTACATTTTAGTGTAGATTCTCGGAGTTTAGATTCATTGGTATTTGAATCGGATTTTAAGCGCAAGAATTTTTACATAAGGCATTTTGGAGCCGAAAATTTTACGCGTATAAACGATGAATTTATTCACGATGTTTTTATCAAAGATCGTTTGGTGCGCAGCATGTCGGTTGGACATAGCAATGCGGCTTTTACATCGCTGCGGCAGGTTGCACCTTATTTGGTGGCTGCGGTCTTACAATCAGAAGATCCTTCGTTTTTGCAGCATAATGGTTTTATAGAAAGTGCATTTAGGGAATCGGCAATTCAAAATATTAAAGAGAAGCGTTTTGCTCGCGGTGGAAGTACCATTACTATGCAGTTGGTTAAAAATGTGTTTTTAAACAGAAACAAAAACGTAGCGCGCAAAATAGAAGAGGCGCTTATTGTATATTTAATTGAGAACTTGCATTTGGTAAGCAAGGATCGCCTATTGGAAGTGTATTTGAATATTATTGAGTGGGGGCCAAATGTATATGGCATTGGCGAGGCTGCTGCCTATTATTTCGGGAAAAAACCTGCAGAATTGTCGCTGCCGGAAAGTGTGTTTTTAGCAGGAATTATTCCTAACCCCAAGTTCTATAAATATCAAGTAGAGAGCGATGGTTCATTTAAACCGCATTTTAAGCGGTATGCAGAAATTTTAGTAAACCGGATGTTGCTAAGAGAAAGAATAACAGAAAACGATATGCTTTCTTTTCAGCCTAAAGTAGTGTTGAAAGGCGCAGCGGCACAAGTTGTAGCACCTGCTGGTGTAGAAGCCGAATCTGTAGTAGGAGAGGAGTAGTGCTATTCTTCAAATTGCAGTTTTAGCAGTTTGCTGTAAATACCATCGGGCAAGGCGGAAAGCTCTTTGTGTGTGCCCTGCTCTACAATTTTTCCTTTATTGATAACTAAGATTTTATCGGCTTGCCTAATGGTAGAAAGTCGGTGTGCAATAATAAAAGTAGTTCTGCCTTTCATAAGTTCATCTAACGCATCTTTCACTAGTTTTTCACTTTCGGCATCGAGTGCACTGGTGGCTTCGTCTAAAATTAAAATTTTAGGATTGCGAAGAATGGCGCGTGCAATGGCTATGCGCTGCTTCTGTCCTCCGCTTAGTTTAATGCCGCGCTCGCCAACGGCAGTTTCAAAGCCATCGGGAAAAGATTGGATGAACTGAAGTGCATTGGCTTTGCGGGCTGCTTCTATAATTTCTGCTTGCGAAGCTCCGGGTTTTCCGTAAGCAATATTTTCGCCAATGGTTCCTCCAAAAAGTATAACCTCTTGAGGTACCATGCCAATATTTTTTCTTAAAGCAGTAATGTTGAAATGGCGGAGTGGTTGGTCATCTATAGATATAGTGCCGCTATCGGGTTGGTAGTAATGGCTAAGCAGTTTAATGATAGTTGATTTGCCGGAGCCACTGGGTCCTACCAATGCAATTTTTTCACCGGGTTGAACTTCAAATGTGAGGTCGGTAAAAATGGGAATGTCTTTGCGTGTGGGATACGAAAATTGAACATCGTGAAAACGTACTTTTCCTGTAATGCCGATTTGTTGTTGTTCGTCTGCAAGTTGCACTTCGCTGGGTTCATTTAAAATTTCGTTGATGCGCTCAGCTGCACCCACCGTTTTTTGAATCACCGAGTAGCTTTCGCTTAAACCGCCTAGCGAGCCACCAATAAAAATGGTGAAGAGTAAAAACTCTATAAGTTGCCCCATGGTAAGTTGGCCGGCTGCTACAATGCTAAGCCCCTGCCAAACTATAAGTACAATGCTGCCTATGAGTGCAAAAATTATGAACGATACAAAGGAGGCTCTATACTTGGCTGCTTTAAGCGCCACATTGGCTACATGGTTTACGGCATTGCCGTAGCGATTGCTTTCGTATAGCTCGTTGGTGTAAGACTTTACTACATCGGCAGCTTGGAATGTTTCTTCTACAATAGTAGTGGAGGCTGCCAGCGCATCTTGGCTTTTTCTGGAGAGTGATCTAATAAATCGTCCAAAGATTACGGCACTAATAATAAGTGGCGGAAAAGTAGCCATCATCACCAAGGTAAGTTTTACCGAAATGGTAAACAAAAATGGAATGCAAACAATGGGTAATACCAATTGGCGCACAAAGGTGGCAAGGTTAAAACCTAAGGCATCTTGCAGTTGTGTTACATCGCTGCTAATACGAGAAGTGAGGTCGCCCACACGGTTGTTTTCGTAAAATGAAATAGGTAGCGTAATTATTTTTTCGTACAGCGTTTTGCGTATATCGCTCATACTGCGCTGGCTTACAATTTCAAACAACCAAATTCTGAAAAATGAAAATATGCTTTGAATAAACAATACTCCGGCTAAGTACATACCGAGTTTGGTAAGCATTTCGCGGCTCATGGCGCTGCTGTTAGCTGCATCTACCAATTGCCTGAAACCAATTGGCAACACCGATACTACGGCAGTAGAAACTATTAAGCACAGGATGCCAACTATAAATTGCCATTTGTAGGGAGTAATGAAGCGGTAAATTTTAAATGAAGCAGTTATTTCTTTAAAACTAATTCTGCGTTTTGCTGTTTTATCGCTCATACTTTTTGTTGTTATTGGCGAAATACAAATAACTTTATTGCAATCAAGTTGCAAAAAGATTTATTGTAAAAAGATGTTACAGCCATAGTCAAGAATAATTTCATTATTGGTGAGCAGCTATGTCTTTCTTCTTGGGAAGAATAAAAATATTGAAACCAACTTTAAATGGAATGTTGTGGGTTACCCAATCTTTTTGTTTGTTGTAGTTGTAGCCTAGCGAAGTTTCCATGGCAATATTTTTATTGATGAAATAGGCAAAGCCAACCATACCACCAACAAACCACCCATCGCGGCCGGAGGTTTTTCCATCGTTTAAAAAGGTTGAAGTGGCGTAGCCACCGGTAACTTGTGCAAACCCTTTTTTATTGGTAACTTTTTTCTTTCCAAAATAATAGCGCACCACGGGACCAACTTCCGATAAAAAGGCAGTAATTTTTTCGCGTCTTCTTACATCCATCGTAAAGTTTACATTGCCTCCAATGGCTAAGTTGTTGATAACAAAATAGGTTAAGCCGGGCGAAATGCTAAGCCTGAAATAACTGTTGTTGTATTTGGTAGCGGCTACAAAAGTGCTGGCAACATCAATACCTGCTCCGGTAGAAATATTGCCTTTTTCTAATTGGGCTTTGGCTATGGAAAAAGACAGCAGTAACAGTAGCGATACGAGGATTTTATGGTGCATACAGTTCGGCATTTTTAGATGAAATTCCTTCTTTAAAAACACGGTTGTAGAAGTTTTCTATTAGTTGCATTTTTCTTTTTTCGATAAGAATTTTTGCAATGTTGGTTTGTGCTAGTTCTATAGGTGCTTTTTCGCCTTGCTTTTTGTGTTGGAGTATGCGCAAAAATATTAGCGAGCCATCTTCTTTGTTATACTCTCTGAATCGTTCACTGGTATTGAGTTGAGCTACTTCGTTGTCGCTAAACATAAATACGGTTTTTAGGTTTTCGGCAGTGTACCAAAGTGGTTTGGCAAAGGCATAAGCTACGGCATTGGCTTTGCAATAGCCTTCTACTTGTTGTTCGTCTTCTTGGGTGCGAATGTTTAGCAATAGTTTTTTAAAGTTTTTAAGGTCGGTGATATCTTCTTTTACTTTTATGAACTGTACAAAATACACATCGTGTTGCAGGGGAAAGTTGTCGGTAAATTGTGTGTAGTATTTTTCGATGTCAGATTGTTTAATGGAGGTGTCTAATTTATCGGTAATGAGCGCTTTTTCGTATTCATACAAGATGAGCGATTCGCGGTAGTCTTCTACTTTACGTATAATGCCGGGGTCGTCTTCCGGTATATTTTCTTGGGCTTTTTTGAGAAGTAGTTGGCGTTGTAGCCATTTTTCAATTACAGCTTTTACGATGCGGGCACTGTCTTCCGGTTTTACGCCAGTAGTAAGTCCGTTGAGGTCGCTTGGGTATAGGTAACTATCGTATGCGCGGGCAATGGGTTTTTCGTCTTCGCCAATAAATTTCTTTTTGAAATAGTTACAAGATGAGAGCGCGCATAAACCCAATACCATGAAGAAAAAGAACCCCAAAAATGGAGTTCTTTTTCTTGTTTCATTTAGGTTGAAACCGGTTTTGTTAGTTAAGCGCTTCATGCTAACTGCGTAGGGCTACTATTTTTTGATAAGTGCTTTGAATACTTCTTCGTTCAATTCTATGGGATATTTTTTGCGCAGATCTGTAATCCATTTTTGCTCTAAGTATTCTTGGTAATCGCTTACTACATAGCCTCTTGCTTCTTTTAATGTTTTAGGCTCGGGTTGGAGCAATGCTTGTATTACCACAAAGCGATAGCTGCTATCGTCTAGCATTTCTACGGGTGTAACTCCTACTTTCCATTCTAAGGCATCTACTACATCGTATTGTCCTTTTTCGTACTTGCCTTCGATAGTAGAAACTTTTGCTGTAGCATCGGCTTTGTTGAGTTTGGTTTTAATTGCTTCGGCATTTTTTTTCTTGAGCGCCATTTTGTGTGCTTTATCGGCAAGTGTTTTATCTGTGGTGTTGTATATTACTGTTTGCACACGGTTGCCCCACATGTATTTGTTCTTGTTTTGCTCATGAAAGACCTGCAATCCAGCGGTGTCTTTTGGTGCTTTGCTCCATACAGAGCGATCTGATAATTCAAATAGCAGAATGCCATCGCGGTATTCTTTCATGAGGGTTTTAAACTCAGGTTTTTTCTTTTCTAGCTGGCTTTCTTCGTAGTCTAAAGCTGTTTGGCTCACAAAGTTGCCGTAGTATTCATCTAATAATTGGTCTTTGTTTTTATCGCCTCTGCGTTTTGCATTTTTGCTGATGTAGTTGGCAAAATCGGTTTGGGTATATGTTTTATCTGCAATGGTAAACAGTGGCTTGTTTAGATTGGCAACTGCGGTTGAATTCCAAGTGCCATTAGTAAGACTAGAATCTACCGATGCAAAGAATTGTTTTCTGTTTTCGGGGAAGTCCTTAAAGTTATTGTCTTTTTTAATGCGCTCAATTAAAATGCCTTTGGCAACTTGGCTGCGGCTGTCGCGTTCTACTTTGCGTTTAAGGTCGGCTTTAATATCGTTGAACTTTGGAAGGTCTCTTTTTTCTAAGCGTTTTACTATATGCCAACCGTAAGCTGTTTTTACTGGTTTAGAAATTTCATTGTCTGCTTGTAATGCGTATGCAGCTTCTTCAAATTCAGGAACCATTCTGCCTGTACCAAACCAAGGTAGTTCGCCTTTTTTATTGCGGGTGGTGCGGTCTTCAGAGAATTTGGCAACGGCATCTTCAAATGTGGCATTTCCTGATTTTACGGCATTGTAAACTGAGTCTATTTTAGTAGCTACTTTTTTCTTTTGGTCATCGGTAGCATTTTCGGGGAATTTCAACAGTAAGTGTGCGGTGCGTATTTCGCCTTGTGCCGGGCGGGTTTGGTTTAGTTTTACAATGTGGTAGCCGTATTGTGTGCGAACAGGCATGCTTATTTCTCCGGTTTTTAATGCGTAAGTAGCCGATTCAAATGGATAAATCATTTGGAATACCGAGAACCATCCTAAGTTTCCTCCATTATCTTTTGCACTTGGGTCATCGCTGTTTTCTTTGGCTAATTTACCAAAGTCTTCTCCTTTAATAAGACGCTGGCGAAGGTTCATGGCTTTTTTGTATGCGGTGAGTGTATCTTGCGGGTTGGCATTTTCATCGCATCTAATTAAAATATGGCTGGCGTTTACATCGTGCAGCGAGCGTTCGTAGGCTTCTTGTAAAAGTTTATCGGAAATTTCTTTGTCGGTTAAATACGATTTTGCCAATTGCTTGCGATAGCCTTCGAGTTCATTCATTAAGCCGCTTACGGTGTCTAATTTTATGGCTTCAGCCTCTTTAACTTTTAGGCGGAAATTTTTGTAGAGTTCTAAGTAATCGGTTAAACTCTTTTGGCTGTAATCGGCTTGGTTGTTGATGTTGTTTTTGGTATAAACATATTCAAACTCACCTACGGTTACAGGCTCGCCTGCAATTTTAAAAAGCGTGGTGTTTTTGTCAACTTGAGAAAACAATGTGGTTGCTGCTGTAAGCGCAGAAGCAAGAATTAAAAACTTCATATTAACTTTCCATGTTTTGGTTGAGGTGCGAATTTGCATTTTGCAATAATTAAAGCCGCGCAAGGTAGTGTTAAACTTCAATTTTTAACAATTTATTCTTTTTGAAGCTTGTATTTCTTGTTTTTGCAAGTTCAATAATTTGCTTGAATTGAAAGCCCGCCAAAGTTTTTGGTGTGCTGTGGCTTACCAATGCTGCTGATAAATGCTTTTTAACAATGTGAAAGTAATTTGGTAAAACATGTAGCAGTTCCCATAATTTTTTCAATTTCGATGTTTAGAACAAAAAAATATGGTGAAGTATTGTAGCTTTTTATCAGCTTTTTTAATGCTTGCTTTTGCAGCAATTGCCCAAAATCCTTATGAGGTAAAAAACTATACCGATGGTAATTTTCCGGTAAGTGAATATACCCTGAAAAACGGGTTGAAAGTTTTTATTTCTGTAAACAAAACTTCGCCTCGCGTGCAAACTATGATTGCCGTAAAAGCAGGCTCTAAATTCGATCCGCCACAAACTACCGGTTTGGCACACTATTTAGAACACATGGTGTTTAAAGGTACGCACGAATTTGGAACTTTAAATTGGACAAAAGAAAGCGTGTTGCTCGATTCTATTTCCAATTTGTTTGAAGCCCATAAGAATGAACCGGACGAAGCTAAGAAAGTAGCCATTTACAAACGCATAGATAGTTTTAGCTACGAGGCTTCTAAGTTTGCTATTCCGAATGAGTACGATAAAATGACAACTTCGCTGGGGGCGCAAGGAACCAATGCTTTTACATCGAATGATATGACGGTGTATGTAAACGATATTCCTTCTAACGCCATAAACAAGTGGCTTACATTAGAAGCTAATAGGTTTAAAACATTGGTGCTTCGTTTGTTTCACACAGAGCTAGAAGCGGTGTACGAAGAGTTTAACATCAGCCAAGACCGCGATGCACGTTGGAGCTACCAAAGCATTTTGGCTTCGCTTTATCCTAATCATCCATATGGAACACAAACAACCATTGGTTTGGGCGAACATCTGAAAAACCCAAGTATGGTAAATATCCATAACTATTTTAAAACCTATTACCGTGCCAATAACATGGCAATTATTTTATCGGGCGATGTAGATCCCGATAAGGTAATGCCGGAAATTGTAAAGAACTTCGGAAGATGGGGTTCAGGCGATTTACCTATCTTTAATAAACCTGCTTTGAAGGAGTTGAAAAGTCCTATTGAAACAGTAATTAAAGGGCCGCAGCCGGAGCATGTGTATGTAGGTTATAGTTTTGATGGTGCCGGTACGCGCGAAAGTTTAATGGCTTCGTTGGTAGATGAGTTACTTTCTAACGGCCAAGCAGGTTTAATAGATTTAGATTTAGTGCAAAAACAAAAGGTATTAAAAGCCTATTCGTTTTTTTCTATAGACAAGGATTTTAGTACACATTTTCTATATGGCGAACCCAAACAAGGGCAAACACTTGAGCAAGTAAAAGATTTGCTGCTGGGCGAAGTAGAAAAAATTAAGAAAGGTGAATTTGAGGATTGGCTTATTCCCGCAATTGTTCAAAACAGAAAACTGCGTTTAATGAAAGAAGCCGAAAAAAATGATTCTCGTGCCTATGCGCTCATGAATGCTTTTGTACAAGATGTTCCGTGGGAAAAGCAGATAAAGGAAATTGATGAGTTAGGAAAACTTACAAAGCAAGAAATTGTGGCATTCGCAAATAAGTATTATGGTAGCGGATATGCCGTTTGCTACAAGCGAATAGGCGAGCCGGAACGACACAAAGTGGATAAGCCTAAGATTACACCTGTTGTAATGAACAAAGACACGCAGAGTAATTTTAAAACCATTTTCGATCAAATAAAAATGAGTGAATTGCAGCCTAAGTTCTTGGATTTTGATAAAGATATTCAGCATTTGAAATTAGGCACGCAAGTGAATTTTGATTATGTGAAAAATGATTTGAACAAAACCTTTTCGCTCAATTATATTTTTGATATGGGTTCCGACAACATAAAGAAGTTGGGGCTTGCCGTAGATTACCTTAAATTCTTGGGAACCGATAAATACACTGCCGAAGATTTACAGAAAGAATTTTACAAGTTGGGTTTAAGCTTTGGCGTTAGTACCGGCCGCGACAGAGTGTTTGTTACATTATCGGGATTAGAAGATAATTTAGAGAAAGGAGTAGGGCTTTTTGAACATGTACTTGCAAATATAAAAGGTAATAAAGAGGCGTATAAGGAATTTGTGGCCAATATACTTCAAGAGCGCGCGAATGCTAAGTTGAACAAAAGTCAGATTTTGCATAGAGCAATGGCTCATTATGCCAAATACGGTGCAAAAAATCCATTCAACAATGTTATTTCAAAAGCCGAATTAGAGTCTACTTCTCCAGATGAATTGGTGCAGTTGGTGCAGTCGCTTTTGGGTTACAAACACAAGGTTTTTTATTACGGAAATTTAGATGCCGCCACAGCTTTAGCGTCTGTGGCAAAATATCATAAACCCAAAGCTGCATTAAAAGATTACCCAACTGCCATTGAGTATCCTGAGTTAGATAATAAAGAACCTTTGGTTTATTTCTGTAACTACAACATGAAACAAGCAGAAGTGCGCATGTTGGCTAAAGATGTGAAATTCGATAGTAAATTGTTTACACCTCAAAACCTTTATAGCGAATATTATGGCGGAGGTTTATCGAGTATTTTATTTCAAGAAATAAGAGAGAAAATGGCATTGGCATATTCTGTATATAGTTTCTTTGAAATGCCGCAGTACGCCAATCGCTCGCACTATATTCATGGTTATGTGGGTACACAAAGCGATAAGTTGAAAACCGCTTTGGCTGAAATGAATAAGCTGTTTACCAACATACCAAATGTGCCGCAGCAGTTTAATGGTGCCAAAGAAAATATCATTAAAACATTAGAGAGCGAAAGAGTAAACGGAGAAGATATCTATTGGGAATACGACCTTGCCACCAAGCGCGGGTTATCGGTAGATAGCCGTATTCAAGTATATAAAGAAGTCCAATCTGCCGATTTTTCTACGCTCGAAAAATTCTTTAATGAGCATGTGAAAAACAAAAAATTCACCTACTGCATTTTAGGAAACAAGAGCGATATCAACTTTAAGGATTTAGAGCACTTAGGTAAGTTGAAAGAACTTACTTTAGAAGAAGTGTTTGGTTACTAAATAATATCGCTTGCAAACATTACAGCAACTTGATGTTTCGCTGTTTTTATTTTTCAATAAGGATATTGCCAATCCTTTTTTAGATGCCGTATGCCCATTGTGGCGCAATAAGTTTTTTTGGATACCGCTGTATGTTTTTTTAGGGGCATTGTTTTTTAAAAAATACAAGTGGCAATCGCTTTGGGTTGTTGTTTTTGGTGCATTGGTTGTTTTGTTGGCAGATCAAATTTCGGCATCGCTCATAAAGCCGTTTTTTGCCCGCTTGCGTCCTTGCAATAATACTGAACTTGCAGCACAAATAAAATTGCTGGTGCGCTGTGGAAGCGGATATAGTTTTGTAAGCAGCCATGCTGCCAACCATTTTGGTTTAGCTGTTTTTTTATGCTTTCTTTTTAAGCAAACATGGGTAAGGGTTTTGCTGATGTTGTGGGCGGCAAGCATTGCTTTTTCGCAAGTGTATGTAGGCGTTCATTTCCCTGCCGATGTATGTTGTGGAGCATTGCTGGGTATTGCAATAGGTTGGCTAGTTGGCACTATTTTTAATAGCAAAATTGGTGTGAAATTAAACGAGGTTTAAACTCTGTTCAATTACGGTAAAGATGTGTTTTAAATCACTTTCTGTAATGCAGTAAGGAGGGAGAATATATACTGTATTGCCCAAAGGGCGAAGCAGTACGCCCTGTCCCAAAAAGTAGGGTGCCAATTTTTCTTTTACAGGATTTAGATAGCTATTGCTGCCCGCGTTTACTTCAAATGCGGCAATAGTTCCACATACGCGTGCATTGCTTATTTTGGGGTGGTGCGTAAGGTTTGCTATAAATTTTTGTTGCAGCAATTCTATTTGTTGCACCTTTTGAAGTGTGCATTCCGTTTGCCAAACTTGCAGCGATGCCACTGCAGCCGCACAAGCTAATGCATTGCCGGTATAGCTGTGCCCGTGGAAAAGCATATTGCTTTTTTCGTTGCTCCAAAAGGCATCAAAAATTTCTTGGGTGCAGGTGGTGGCACCTAATGGCAAAAAACCGCCTGTAATTCCTTTAGAAAGGCAAATAATATCGGGTTGAACAGAAAGATATTCGGTGGCAAACATTTTGCCTGTTCTTCCAAATCCCGTCATTACTTCATCGGCAATACAAATAATGTTGTTTGCTTTTGCTATGCCCATAAGTTCATTTAATACTTCTGGCGGGTACATACACATGCCTGCCGAGCCGAGTACCAAAGGCTCAAAAATAAAGGCGCAAATTTCGTGTGCATATTGCTGAATGGCATCTTGCAATTGAGCTGTAACCGTAGCAGTATTGAAGCCCGTGGGAGTATCAATAAAAACTACATCAAATAAAAGTTGGTGAAAAGGTTGGGTAAATACACCGCGTGCACTTACACTCATGCTGCCGAAAGTATCGCCATGGTAAGCGTCTTTGAAGGCAATAATTTTATGGCGTTGAATGTTCTTGTTGGCAAAGAATTGAATACTCATTTTAAGAGCGGCTTCTACGGCAGTAGAACCGTTATCGCTCAAAAAAACTTTCTTATGGTTGGCAGGAAGTAGCGGTAATAATTTCTCTGCCAATGTTATGGCGGGTTCGTGGGTAAAGCCTGCAAATATCACCTGCTCTAATTGGTTTGCCTGCTTGGAAATGGCTGCTGCTATTTGTGCATGTGCATGGCCATGAGTATTTACCCACCAACTCGAAATGGCATCTATGTATTGCTTTCCCGAGTAATCAAACAAATATGCACCGGAGCCTTTTTCAATGGCAATAGAAAATGGCGATAATTTCATTTGAGTATAAGGATGCCATAAAACATCTGCATCTCTTTCGGTAAGGTTTTTCATATAGTACTAATTCAAAGAAGGTGGTTGAAATTCGCCTTCCCATTTGGCAATAATAACGGCTGCCAAGCAATTGCCAATTACATTTACCGAGGTGCGTGCCATGTCCATAAGTTCATCTATACCTAAAATGATAAACACAGGTTCTATGGGTAAATTAAAAGAAGCCAAAGTGCCCAGCAGAATTACCAACGATGCTCTAGGCACACCTGCCACTCCTTTAGAAGTAAGCATAAGCGTAAAAACTATTGCCAATTGTGTTGAAAATGCCAGTTGAATACCTGCTGCCTGTGCTACAAATATGGATGCCAGCGAAAGGTAAAGTGTGGTGCCATCTAAATTGAAACTATAACCCATAGGCATTACAAATGCCACAATTTTTCTTGGCACGCCTAAACCAATCATAGCCTGCATTGCTTTGGGGAGTGCAGCTTCGGAACTGGTAGTGGCAAATGCCAACGATACAGGCTCGGCAATGGCTTCAATAAATTTTTTAATTGGAACTTTAAGCAATAGTGCAATTGGTAATAGCACAAACAATAGAAATACCACCAATGCGCCATAAAGTGTAAGCAGCAGTTTTAGAAGGTTAAAAAGAATACCCAAGCCCATGTGCCCTACCGTATATGCAATGGCAGCGCCAACGGCAATAGGTGCAAAATACATAATGAGTGCTGTGAACTTAAACATTACTTCGCTTAAACTCTCGGCAAATAGTATCATCGGTTTTTTGAAGTTATCGTTTGCCATCGCTGTAGCAATACCAAACAGAATGCTGAATATTACTATTTGCAACACAGCCCCTTCGGCAACTGCTTTAGCTATGTTTTCGGGAAAAGTGTGTAGTATAACTTCTTCAAAGCTTTGTTTTATGGTGGGCAATGTTTCGTGTGCCGCACTTGGTGGCAGTTGAATGCCGTTGCCTGCTTGAGTAAAGTTGATGGCTGCTAATCCAATAAAAAGAGCAAGGGTGGTAACAAATTCAAAATACAAAATGCTCTTCCAGCCCATCCTACCTACTTGTTTTAAATTAGAATGCCCGGCAATGCCAACCACCAATGTGCCAAAAAGTAAAGGCGCAATAATGGTTTTAATAAGCCGCAAGAATATTTTTGAAAGAATTTTGAGGTTTTGCGAAAATTCGGGGAAGTCGTAGCCCACTTCAATACCTATAAGCATACTGATGAAAATCCAAGCCGTGAGTGATTTTTTCTTGTAGCCAAACCAAAGTAAAGGAAGTATAGCTAAAATTCTAAGTGCTGTAAAGTGCATGTATCAAAGAAAAGAATTGTATTCAATTCCTCCTTAATTGCAGAAATCCTTTTTAATTATTGATAAATTCTATTGATTTTCATTGCAACACACCAAATTTAATACTTTCGCGTTCCTGTTAATTAAATTTGAGCATGAAGAAACTTATCGGCTTGTGTTTTGTATTAGTAACTTTTTCGGTTTTTGCACAAGATACAACAGCTACCGATTTAAAGGAGCACACTAAAAAAGAGTTGCGTAAAAAGCGTGAAGAGCAACTCCAACGCATGAAACTGCCTAAAGACCGTATTGCCATAGACTTTTTGGGAACTAACTGGTTTCACCAAGTAGGTAATGGATTTAATACAAAATGGTATTCGCGGGGCATAAATGTGTATTTTTACTACGATTTAAGAATTAAGAAATCGCGCGTAAGTTTTGCACCCGGTATTGGTTATGGAGCCGTTAATATTTACCATCGCAGCGAAATGGTTTCCGATAGCACCGGTATTAGCTTTCAGCCAATGGATGCCACTAAGTTAGATAAGATTAAAGTAAATAAAGTTACACTACAATATATTGATATTCCGCTGGAATTGCGCATAAGAAGCAATCCCGATAAATCAGATAATTTTTGGAAAGTTGCTATTGGTTTTAAAGCGGGTATAAGAGTAGATTCGCATACCAAGCAAACTATTAAAGAAACTAGTGGAACTAAGGTTTATGTAGAGCGTAGATTCCCCGACTTTAACCTGTTTCGCGCAGGGCCAACTTTAAGAATTGGATACAGCGTGTTTAATCTTACTGCTTATTACGGAGTGGTAGATGTATTTAAACAAGGACGCGGTCCTAAAGCACATGAGTTTTCGGTGGGAATTTCATTTAACGGGCTATAATTTTTATGTGTACACCAATGGTTAAACAACTGGCGCTACTTATTTTATTTTGTTGTGTATATCAAGTGCAAGCTCAACTAATTGCCGATAAGGTAGTTGCTGTAGTTGGCGATAATCCAATTTTGTTATCGGATATAGAAATGCAATATGTGCAAGCAAAAGCACAAACCGAAAGCCCACTATCGGAGCATTTTAAGTGCGAAGTATTTGATAGGCTTATGTTGGAAAAGCTTTTTTTGGCACAAGCAAAGTTAGATAGTATTACCACCAGCCCCGATGAAGTAGAAGCAGAGTTAGATAGAAGAATACGGTACTTTACCTCAGTTTTTGGTTCAAAAGAGAAATTAGAAGAGTACTATGGCAAAACTTTAAACGAACTGAAAGACGATTTTAGAACCGATATAGAAAACCAATTAGTTTCCGATAAAATGCGTGGAAAAGCTTTAGGAAATTTAAAGGTTTCACCTGCAGAAGTAAAAGCATATTTTAGTGGTATTCCTAAAGACAGTATTCCATATTTTAATTCGGAAGTTGAGCTGTCGCAAATTGTAATGTACCCAACCATAAACGAAACGCAGAAGGAAATTGCCAAAACTAAATTGGAAAAAATAAGGAAAGATATTGTGGATGGTTCCGATTTTTCGCTGCAAGCAATTCTTTATTCCGAAGATCCGGGCAGCAGCAGCGAAGGTGGTGATTTGGGTTATATAGAGCGTGGCGAATTAGTGCCGGAGTTCGAGGCAGTAGCTTATCGCTTGCAAGAAAAAGAACTTAGTGAAGTGGTTGAAACTCCTTTTGGATTTCACATTATTACCGTTGATGAAAAGCGTGGAGAACGCTTAAAGATGCGCCACATTTTGGTGAAACCCAAATTGACACAGGCCGATTATGTGGCGTGCAAAAGTACAATGGATAGCATTAAACATCAATTAGATGTAGATTCTATGACTTTCAAAGAAGCTGTGGGCAAGTTTTCAATGGATGAACATTCTAAAGCAGTTGGAGGTTTAATTTCCAATAGTAAAAATGGAACCACTTATTTTGAGAAAAGTGATATAGAGGGCAACCTTATTTTTGCCTTAGATAAAATTAAAGTTGGTGAATATACCGATGTGCTTCCTTTTGGCGGTATGGAGCGCACCGGAGAGCAAAAGCAAGGTTATAGAATTGTACTCTTAAAAAGCGAAACCAAGCCACACAAAGCCAGCTTAGATATGGATTATCCTAAAATTCAGGCAGCGGCAAAAAATGCAAAAACACAACGCGAACTAGAGCGCTGGGTGAAACTCTATAAAGACAAAACATTTATTCGCATAGAAGAGGATTATATGTTTTGTAACGAAGCCCAGAAGTGGCTCAGAAAATCAGATTAACTTTTATAGCGTGGGTGAAATTGCATGATTACACTGCGCAGGTAATCGCGGTCTAAATGCGTGTAAATTTCGGTGGTGGTAATAGATGCATGACCCAACATTTCTTGAACCGTGCGTAAATCTGCACCTCCTTCAATTAAGTGTGTGGCAAAAGAATGCCGGAATGTGTGTGGTGAAATTTCTTTCTCAATTCCAACTAAAGCAGCTTGTGCTTTTATGATATAAAATATCATGATGCGCGAAAGCCGTTTGCCTCGTTTGTTTAAGAATACAATATCTTCTTCGCCCTTTTGAATGCTTATGTTATTACGTACAAAATCTAAGTAATTACTGAGTTGCTTTGCGGCTTCGTTGCCAATTGGTACAATGCGCTCTTTATCGCCTTTTCCGGTAACTTTTACAAAGCCACTTGCCAAATACAGATTGGAAATTTGGAGGTTTACCAACTCACTTACGCGCAAGCCACAACTATATAGCACTTCCAGCATGGCACGGTTGCGTTGCCCTTCGGGTTTACTCATATCTATGCTTTCAATTATGGCTATGGTTTCGTGTACCGAAAGTGTATGTGGGAGCTTGCGCGATAGTTTGGGTAGTTGTAAAAGTTCTGCAGGATTGGTGCTGCTTATGTTTTCAAGCAGCAGGTATTTCCAAAAAGTGCGAAGGCCGGATATAATACGAGCTTGTGAGTGGGCATCAAAGCCAAGTTCGTTCAGTTCCTTTAGAAAATGCTGTAATTGCAAAAGTTGAACATCGCTTGGCGCAAGGTTGTGATTGTTTGTGGTAAGAAAATTCTCAAGCTTTTGAACATCGCTCAAGTATGCTTTAATTGAATTGTCTGAAAGCGATTTTTCTAAGCGTAAAAAAGATTCAAAACCATGTAAATAAGGTTGCCAGCTCACGCTGCTAAGTTCATCTTTTAAACCTAATTTAAAAGTGAACGCATATTGTGGAGCATTTGCAGCCAACTTGGATAAGCTCCGGTTCTTTGTGCAATTTCTTGTAGTACTGTTTGATGAAGTTGTAGTTTGGTTTTGCCATTTTCTTCAGTAAGCAAAATGGTTACCAGTGTTTCTGCAGGCCACTCCGGATCCATTCCAATAGATTGTGGATTTATTTGGTTACCGTTTTCGTCTGCATTTATCATGGTGAATACCAGTTTTGAATAGGGTACTACTTCTTTGTACTCGCCAATGCACCAGCAGTCGCCATATTGCGGATTAGAAATGCAGGAGTGGAATTTTCCGTTTTTTTCTACGTTGATACTTTTGAAATGAATGGTGCATCCATCGGGTGCATACCATTTTACAAGTAGATTAGGATCTGTCCATGCTGCAAAAACTTTTTCAATGCCGGCATCGAAGGTTTCTTCGATTAAGACTTCATTTTTTTTGTTGCTGTTTTCCATAACTTTTCTTTTTTGAATGTTTATTGATATTGTTTGATAACGATACTGTGTCTTGTTCAAGCAACTTTTTTAATGCTTGAAGTCTGTTTTTCCATAGTAAGTGATATTGTTGTACCCATTCGTGCACTTCGTTTAATTTCTCCAAGTTGGCTTCGCAGTAGCGTTCTCTGCCTTGCTGCTTTATATGTAGCAAACCGCATTCCGATAGTATTTTTAGGTGTAGCGAAATGGCTTGCCGGCTAACATCAAATTGTTCTGCAATGCTGTTTATGCGAGTAGGTTGCTCTGCAATCATGCCAATAATTGCGCGCCTGGTTGGGTCTGCAATTGCTTGAAATACATCTCTGCGTGTTTCCATTATATGCAAGTATTTGCTTGCAAATATAATGCAAGTATTTACTTGCGCAAATTTATTTTAGGGGAAAGAGAAATGGTAACTTTCTAGTTCAACTTAAAGTGCCGATAAATAGTGTTTACAGGTATTTTACTGTGTTATTAGTTTTAAATTATTGCACTTTTGTTTTTAGAATTTATATAGCATGAAGAAGATACTGATTATAAACGGCCCCAATTTGAATTTACTCGGCAAGCGCGAAACCGATGTTTATGGCGATATTTCTTTTGAAGAGTTTTTTGAGGAGGTAAAAGATATTTATAGTGGCGAAGCACAGCTTTCTTACTACCAAAGTAATGTAGAGGGCGAATTGATAAACAAAATTCAGGAAGTGGGATTTTCGTATGCAGGCATCATACTAAATGCGGGTGGCTATACGCATACTTCGGTAGCATTGCGCGATGCCGTGGCAGCCGTAAAAACTCCGGTGGTAGAAGTACATATTTCAAACATTTATGCACGCGAAGAGTTTAGGCAGCATTCGCTGTTATCGGCAGTTTGTAAAGGTGTAATTGCCGGTTTTGGTTTAGAAAGCTATGTGTTGGCTATTGATAGTTTCTTGTAGCTTGCTTATTCGGTTCTCACAAGTTTAATTGTTTTGCTCAAGCGCTTATCTAAGTCTTCTAACCGTAGAAGATAGATGCCATTGGCTGCATTGTTCAATTCTAGTACTGTTGAGGAGTAAATATTTTCTTGCTTCAGTAAGTTTCCTGCAATATCGGTGAGGGTAATTTTAAGCCATAAGCCATCGGGTATATTTATGGTGAAGTTGCTTTTAAAAGGATTGGGCTGTACCGATACTTTGTTTATAGCTTGTTCGTGAATGCTGCTCAAGCCTCCACACACAATGTGTTGTGCCAAGAAATCGCGGATGGTCCAAATGGTAGTATCCATGTATGCTTGGTTAAAAACAAATGGTACATGCGATGCGCCTTCAAAGAAGTAAAATGAATGTGGAAGCCCGATGTGTTGTGCACGGGTATTTAAATCGCCAGAGCCAAACATAAGTGCTTCAACGGAGCTGGCAGCTTTGGCACTATCGAAATAGCATGGTACTAATTGGTCGTTGGTGCCGTGTACGCCACATAAAATTGGATCTTGCGGCATAAGCCAAACGGTGTCGGCAATAGCTCCACAAAGGTTAATAACGCCACGTACTTTTTCGCTGTAGCCTGCATTGCCACTAAATCCTGTAACTCCTCCAACTTGGGCGAGCGCATCATCTACATATGGCGGACGCACGCGCGAGAGCGTGTCTTGCTTTCCGTAAGCTAAGTTTAGTGCAGTAAAGCCACCAGCGCTTACGCCTCCAATAAAAATTTGAGTGGTGTCTATTCGGTATAAATTGGCAGTAGAAGCATCTTTGTAAAAGAAACGAATGGCTGCTCGCATATCTTGCGTAGCGCGTATGAGTGCTTTAAACTGGTTGGTATCGCTATCGTTACCATCTTCAAAACCGAGGCGATAATCTATGGTGGTGGTAACGTAGCCTTTCTTTGCAAAGGCATTGCATAGTTTTAAAATATCGGGGCTGGTGCGGCTGCCAAAGGTGAAACTACCGCCAAATGCCAACATAATGAGTGGTCTGCGTTGGAGTGTGTCGCCATCGGGTTCATATATGTTTAAAAACAATTCTTGGAAAGAGCCATCGAATTTATAGTTGCCACCGTACTTAATGTTTAAGTTACTTTTTACATTAAAAAGATCATCTACAAATCGCCCTTGTTCGCATTGAGCAAGTACAATGGTGGAGAATGCCATGCAGAAAAGAAAGCATGAGAGCAATGTTTTTTTCATATAGTATCCGTTTTCGGCACTAAATGAAAGAAAAAGAATGTTACCGTTCTATAAAACGGATAATTTTTCTGTTTTCTGCCGGGCGTAGCGCTGCTAATTTTTCTGCGGTAGAAAATTGAAATTCTGGTGTAACACGCAGCGCTGCTTTGCATTGGTTTTCTAAATGAAGTTTAAACTGCTCATTGGCTTCGGCACATACGATGTGTACTAAAAGTTCATCGGTTCTGCCTTCGTTGTTTTTAGCTTCAATTAAGTAATCTTGAATAGCACTTTCGCTCTGCAATACATTAAAAATGGCTGCGGGAAAAATGCTGGTTCCTTTATATTTCAATAGTTCATTTTTTCTACCTAATACGGGCGATATACGCATTGCATTGCTGCCGCAGGCACACGTTTCGCGAATGGCAAATACCATGTCGCCAGTTCGGTAGCGCAGCAAAGGCATTGCTTCTACGCCTAGTGTAGTAATGGTGAGTTCTCCGATACTTCCGTTGGGTACTTCATTTCCCTGCTCATCCAGCACTTCGGCAATAATAAGTTGTGGGTTCACATGGTTGCCTTTGCCGTGTGTACATTCAGAAAATGCTGTTTGCATTTCGCTCGAAGCATAAGTGGAAAATAGTTGTACATTCCACTGTTTGGCAATTTGCAAAGCAAGATTATTGGGCTCTAAGTTTTGGGTTCTAATAGGTTCGCCAATGCAAATAATTTTTTTTACCGAAAGTGTAGCAAGGTCAATGCCTTCTTCTTTGGCGGTACTTATTACTTTTAGAATAAAAGAAGGAACGGCCACCAATACAGATGGTTTAAACTGTAAGATATTTTTTAGTTGTGCTGCTGGCGAAATGCTGCCGGAGCGCACTGCCGGAATACCTAATAGCCGCAGCCCTTCGTAATAGGCAATGCCTGCCATAAATTGGCGATCTAAAGTGAGCATGAGCATGCAAATATCACTATTGCTTAATTGGGCTAATTGGAATGTGTGTGCTTCGTTGTGCGCAAGGCGCAATAAATCGTTTGGCGTGAGTGCAATAGTTACAGGAGCTCCGGTAGTGCCGGAAGTGGTGCAGTAATCTGCAATTTGCTGGCGCTCACAGCATAAAAAATCGAAATTGTTTTCAGCAAAATCTTTCTTAGAAACAGTAGCAAGTTGCGATAGATGCGCTACCTCCAAGATTTGCAGGGGTAATACTTTTTGTGTTTGAAACCATTGCTGGTAAAAGGGCGATTTGCTGGAAAGATAACTAATGGTTTTTTGTAGCTGCTGCAAGGTGATTTGTTTTGTGTGTAAGTAATAAATTGCTTGTGGATGTTTAGTTGCTCTGCACTGTTGTTTACTAATTCAAAGGTAAAATTTGAGGTTAATTTTTAATGAAGCACTTGTGGAAAAACAATATGGCATACTTGTTTTCGTTCCAAAAAAAGATAAAAAAAAGTGGAGTAGAGGCAACCTATATCTGCTTAGCATTAGTCTTGCAGCTGTTTTAAAAGAAAATTGGTAATGAAGAAGTATTTGTTGGTTTGTATTGCAGTTGTATGTTTAGGGAGTTTGCAAGCTCACGCCAAAAAGGTAAGAGCATTGTTTCTAGGAAATAGCTACACCGATGTAAATAATCTGCCCGAGTTGGTAAAGCAGTTGGCGCTTTCTGTTGGCGACACCTTAGAATATGCAAAGAATACTCCGGGCGGTTATACTTTGCAGGGACATTCTACCAATACCACCAGTTTAAATCTTATCCAAGCAGGAAATTGGGATTTTGTGGTGTTGCAAGAGCAAAGCCAGTTGCCTTCTTTTCCCGATGCAGATGTGGAATTTCAGGTATATCCTTTTGCCGCAAAGCTGGATAGCATAATTAAGGCCAATAATGCTTGTGCCACTACGGTGTTTTACATGACGTGGGGGCGCAAAAATGGTGATGCTTCTAATTGTGGATTCTTTCCTGTGGTGTGTACTTATGCAGGAATGGATAGTATGCTGCAATTACGCTATAGTACAATGGCAAGAGATAACAATGCAGCACTTGCCCCGGTAGGAGAGGTGTGGCGCGAACTTAGAACAAACCATGCTGCCATAGAGTTGTATAATGCAGATGAAAGCCATCCGAGCAACCAAGGTTCTTTTGCGGCAGCCTGCACTTTTTATTCCATTATGTTTAGAAAAAATCCGGAACTCACTACATACAATTTTACCGTGAGCGCTTCTAATGCCGATACTATTAAGGCTGTTGCTAAAGCAAAAGTGTTTGATAGGTTAGATTATTGTTTTGAGCATGCGCCTAATATAGTAAGTGCCGGTTTTTTATTGAATGTTTCAGGTTTTGATGTGGCATTTACCAATAAATCGGCTAATGCAGACAGTTATAGCTGGAATTTTGGCGATGGACAAACTTCTACAGCAGTATCGCCTACGCATACTTACACTGCTCCTGGAATGTATCAGGTTCAATTAACTGCTCAAGATGATTCTTGTAACCATACGCACATAGCCACTAAAACAGTAGTAATTGCACCTACCGATATTCAATCTGTTACTGCTGCTTTTAGTTGTATATTATTCCCCAACCCTGCGGGCAATGTACTCAATGTTCAAACAAATGAAGATTTAGCTGAGATTTCTATACTAAATTTGGATGGAAAAACAGTAATTGCTGTTTTGCTGCCTGAGAAACGTGGCAGCCAATACAGTGTAGATATTAGCACTTTGCCCGCTGGAAATTATTGGGCTTACAGTTATAGCCAATCAAATAAAAAGGCTGTTTTACAATTTGTTAAAGAATAGGATTAAAATACAAAAGCAACCTTTTGGGAGCATACAAGGTCTTTATATTAGGTTTAGTTTTTATTGTTGAACAGTTAGGTTTAGGAGTCCGGTGTAACCACACCGGGCTTTTTTTATTCAAACACCGCTCTTAATACTTCTGGCGATTTTAAGTTCCCAAAGTCTGCAATATGAAACCTGAAGTAATTCAACAAGTGATTTAGTACGGAGCTGCGTGCTTTTCCATTGGGAATTACTGCTTCGGAGTGTGTGGTGTTAAGATCTTTTAATTCAGAAATGTAATGGCTGTACGGATAGCCTACTGCTCCTTCTAGCGAAAGGGCTTGCGATACAAAACTGCCTTCTTGTAAATCGAACATTGGGGTAACGGAAGTGTAATTTCCATGTGGTCGAAAACCTAAAATGGCTGAAAGTTGCAATAAGAAAATTAGATGAAAATCTGGATTAAGTGTAGTGGATGTGTCTAAAAAAACGAAACTGCTCCAGGCAAATTCAAACAATTCGGTGTTGGGCTCGTGGTGCGAAATAGTGCGGTTGAGTGTTTCGGTTAAAAGTTGGGTAACGGCTGTTTTTTTTATATCGAAAGGTATAGTTTCGTATGTATGCAAGCGCTTGTATTCAGTAAGGCGTTGCAGGGTTTTATTTTCGCGCTGAGTGGCTTGTATTTCTAAAAGTGTAGAAGGTTGAAATAGCACTGCTTTGTGTTTACCTTTGCTACTGCGAACTCCGTTTACCATGTAAGAAACTACTCCCAACTGTTCGGTAAAAAGTTTGGTGATGATACTCGTTTCTGAGTACTTAGTATGGTGTAAAACTATGGCGCGTGTATTTACCTGCATTAGTCTTTTATCATAAAAACAGAATGAGTGCGGGATGTGTCAATACCGTATTTATGAAGCAGGTTGGCTTTGAGCATGCGATCTTCCATTGGTAAGCGCTTGGTTTGTATAGTGTCGTTCAAATATTTTTCAACCATTAAACTGGCAATGGGAGCTGCATAAGTAGAGCCAAATCCACCATTTTCTACAATTACGGCAATGGCAATTTTAGGATTGTCTTTAGGTGCAAAACCTGCAAACATACTGTGGTCGTCTCCATGTGGGTTTTGGGCTGTTCCTGTTTTACCACACATGGTAATGCCTTCTACGCGGGCACTGCGTGCGGTTCCGGCTTCTACCACAGAAAATAATCCTTCGTTCACAAAGTGAAATTTTTCGGGGCTTACTTTGGTGATGTGTTTTTCGAAAGGTTTTAGTATATTTTTTCCTGTAGTGGGGTCGGTAATTTTCTTCACTATGTGCGGTGTAAACCAATATCCTTGATTGGCAACTGCTGCATATAGGTTTGCCATTTGCAGCGGAGTGGTTAGTATTTCGCCCTGCCCTATACCGAGTGAAATAATGGTAGAAGAGTGCCATCTTCTTTCGCCATAAATTTTATTGAAATATTTTACGGATGGAATATTGCCTTTACTCTCGCTTGGAAGGTCTATTCCTGTTTTTACTCCTAGTCCAAAACTATTGCAATACTCTACCCATTTGCCGTAAACATCTTGAGTGCTGCTATAGTTTTTATTTTCTATGGTATTGCGGAATGTTTGCCAAAAGTATGGATTGCAAGATTGCTGTAATGCCTGAATAATATTGCCGGCAGAAGGGTGGCGGTGCGAACATTTAAGTGCCAATCCTGCAAAGTAATATACACCGCTGCAGGGTACTCCGTAGTTTTCGGTTTGCACGCCTTCTTGCAAGGCAATGAGTGCTACTAGGGTTTTAAATGTGGAGCCTGGTGGGTAGGTAGCTAAGGTTGGGCGCGAATACAAAGGCAATAATGTATCTCTGCTTAGTTTTTTAAAGTTGTCGCCTCTAATAGCTCCGCAAAGTAAATTAGGGTCGTATCCGGGGCTGCTAACTAAGGCTAAAATTTCTCCGGTGGAAGGCTCTATGGCTACAATGCTTCCTTTTTTGTTTTGCATGAGTGCTTCGCCATATTCTTGCAGTTTAATGTCTAACGTGGTTACTACGTTACTTCCCGAAATTGCCAAAGTATCAAACTCTCCATCTCCAAAACTTCCTTGCTCGCGGTTGTGTACATCCACAAAAACTAAGCGTTTACCACGCCTGCCCCCCAGTTCTTTTTCATATACTTTTTCTATGCCGCTCTTACCAACATAGTCGCCCGGTTTGTAATATCCATCCGATTTTTCAATAGTGCGGTCATCTACCTCTCCCACATCGCCCAAAATAGTGGCAGCCACACGGTGCGGATAATGGCGGATGGTTCTTACCTGTCCGTAAAACCCCGGTAGGCGGTATAAAAATTCTTGCAGGCGTGAATAATCTTCTTGCGATACCTGCTTCCAAAATACTTGTGCTTTATATTCTGAATATCCTCTGTTTTTATGTTTGTCTTTTACTTCTTTCCAACGTTCGGTATAGCGCTCCAACGGAATGCCCAAGAGTTCGCATAGTTTGGCACTATCTACATTTTTTGCCTGTCGGGGAATTACCATTAGGTCGTAAATAGCTTCGTTATACACAATTAGTTCCTTGTTGCGATCATACACAAAACCGCGCGTGGGATACATATCCAGCGCTTTAATGGCATTGCTGCGCGCTAGCGAAACATATTTGGTATCTATTACTTGCACATAAAACAGCCTTGCCGCAAAAGCAAGTGCCACTAAGGCAAATGCAATTTGAAAAACAACACTTCTGTTTTTAAATAGATCTTTCACGCTGCAAAAGTGAATTGCCTTTGTGGCAAAGCCAAAGAACCGATATAAAATTTATGAACCTTTAATGTTGGTATGTTTGTTGTTAAATAGCGTTTCTGCCGCTTTAAAATTCTTTGTGAAGAGAAAACTTGCCAAATCCAATACTTCATACATTTTTGCGAAAAATCAAAATAAGAAAAATGAGGACTAATCACGACATAGATTACAAAATTTTTGGAGAGGAAATGCAGTGTGTAGAAATTGAACTCGATTCGCAAGAAACTGTAATTGCAGAGCCGGGTTCATTTATGTATTCCGATTATACGGTACAAATGCAAACCATTTTTGGCGATGGCAGCAATGAGCAAGGCGGTATATTCGGAAAGCTGCTGGGAGCAGGAAAGCGATTGATTACTGGAGAAAGTTTGTTTATGACAGCCTTTACACACCAAGGCGGTGGCAAAGCAAAAGTGGCTTTTGCATCTCCTTATCCCGGAAAAATTATTCCAATAGATTTATTGCAGTTAGGCGGCAAGTTTGTATGCCAAAAAGATGCGTTTTTATGCGCTGCAAAAGGTGTTTCGGTTGGTGTTGAATTTCAAAAAAGACTGGGCACCGGATTGTTTGGTGGCGAAGGATTTATTATGCAAAAACTGGAGGGCGATGGGTTGGCATTTGTTCATGCAGGCGGGCATATTATTGAAAGAGAGTTGCTGCCGGGCGAAACTTTAAAAATTGATACCGGTTGTGTAGTAGCATACACCAAAGATGTTGATTTTGATGTGCAATTTATTGGTGGAATTAAGAACACGATTTTTGGAGGCGAAGGGGTGTTTTATGCTGTGTTGCGTGGGCCGGGAAAAGTATGGTTGCAAACATTGCCAATTTCTAGATTAGCCTCAAGAATTATACAATATGCTCCACAAACGGGAAGCAGGAAAGAAGAGGGTAGCCTCTTGGGGGGCTTGGGTAATTTGTTGGATGGCGATAGTTAATTGTAATACGTGGTTTTGCGCTTAGCCTTGAAACTTACATAATAAATTTTCGTATTTGTTTTGAAGTGCTAATGAGTGATTAGGTGTTTTATTGGAGAAGTTATTCTTTATTTAGTTGTTGAAAAATTGAATAGACATAAGTTAGATATATGAAAAAATGCAACCTCCTTCCTGCTTCCATTATGTGGATATTATTGCTCGGAAGCACACAGTTTACTATTGCCCAAAGCGGCAGAGTGGGTATTGGCGAAAGCAACCCCGGCAGTAAAGGATCTATAAAAGGAAATCTTTCGGTAGGTACAAATTATTCCGGTGTGGCAGCTCCAGCCAATGGTGCTATTATAGAAGGACAAGTTGGGATTGGTGCTTCTGCGCCAGATGTAAGTTCCGCTTTAGAAATCAATTCAAACTCGAAAGGTATCTTAATTCCACGGATGACTACATCTGAAAGAACTGCAATCAGCAGTCCTGCTACCGGATTGATGGTGTACGATACAAGCCTTAACCAGTTTTGGTATTTCAATGGCTCATCTTGGGTTGCCGCTATTGGTCCACAAGGACCTAAAGGAGACACCGGAGCAGCTGGTGCTACGGGTGCACAAGGCGTTAAAGGCGATACAGGAGCGCAAGGAGCAGTGGGTCCACAAGGCCCAACGGGAGCTGCTGGAGCCAATGGCGCAGTAGGACCACAAGGAATTACAGGGCCTGTTGGATGTACTAACACCAATTATGTTTTAAAAAGCAACGGAAGTTCGGCAACCTGTGGTATTATGTACGATAATGGCTCAGGTATAGGCATTGGAACAGTTTCACCTTCAGCAAGATTACATGTAGATGGAGGAAATATACGGTTGGCTCAAACCTCGCTTCAAGCGCCTTTTGAATTGTTAAGTTACAACAACTCCAATAGTTTATGGCTTATGTCTGGTGATCCCAATCAGTCCACAATCGTACTTTCTCCAAACTATGCTTTAGATTGGGATAGAGGGTTGAAAATAACATATACACCCGGCACAACGGGAGCAGGAACCGGAGATTTATCAATTGGTCAAACAGATAAAAATGCAGGGACTTTTACACATGGTGTTACCCGATTTTTTACCAATGGGTTGGAGCGTGTACGGATTGATAAAGATGGAAATGTAGGGATTGGAGCTACGCCCAGCCAAAGATTAGATGTAGATGGAAATGTCCGCATCCGTGGTGGCTCTCCCGCAGCAGATATGGTACTTACCGCTATAGATGCTAATGGAAATGCTACATGGAAAAACTCTGTTAGAACTAAGCCTACAACCGAAAGTTTTACAGTTGGTGGCGATATTAATACGTTTTATCCCGTTGTTTTTACCGATGCTGCTTGGGACGATGGCCCTATGGAATTAGATATTTCGCGCTCTAATGTACATACTGATGCAAGTTGGAGAGGCTCTTTGCAAGCAAAGTTTCGGTCGCATGGCACTCAGTGGGGGCATGGTGCCGATTTCATAAATGCTGAAATATATTATGGTACACAACAGTTTATTGCACGGTATGAGTATAACCAGTATTCAACTGAGTTTATAGTATGGTTGCGTGGAGGTAGCACTACTTATACTACCCGAAGCAATAACACCACTCGAGTAACTAACTACACTGCTGCTGCAAAAACACTAGCAAACAGTGTGGTAGTAAATCCACAAACAACTATTGAATCTTATGTTGTAGCAGGTGGCACGCGACTAAGCGGCAATTTGAATATCACAGGAAAGTTTAAATCGAATGGTATCAACGAAACTTCAGATTCAACCTATAAGAAGGATATTGCAACTTTAAAAAGTGCATTAGATAAAATTTTGGAATTGCGTGGTGTTACCTATAAGTGGAAGGCAGATAAATATCCGGCTATGAACTTTGAAGGTGATACACAAATTGGACTAATTGCTCAGGAAGTTGAAAAAATATTGCCCGAAGTGGTAGCTACAGATGCAGCAGGAATGAAATCTATTGAATATAGCCACATTGTGCCTGTATTAATTGAAGCAATTAAGAAACAACAAAGTATTATTGAAACTCAGAGGCAGCAGTTAAATATACTGCATACTTCGGTGGAAAATAAATTTGCAGCATTAGAAGTGAGTTTGCAGCAATTACAAAACCTATTGGGTTTGAAATCTCAAAAATAAACTACCTAGTGCGATGATAGCAAAGCGAAAATTATTCATAGCCGGATTTTTATCGGTAGCATTTAGTGTGTGTGGTATGCGTAGCGTGCTGGCACAGCAAACTGTTGAATCTAAATTTGTAATGAAGGTTGGAGAAGATGGCAAAGCAGTAGCACATCCATATTTTCCGGCTTTTATGAAGTATCCGGTAACAGAAAAGAGGCCGGAGTTAAAGGAAACAGGAAATAAGGATTGGGATATTACAGTTTACAACAACGAATTGCAGCATTGGTATTATCTCTATGATAAAAAGGGATATACCCAAAAATATGGTGCGTTGCCGGATTTAGCCGGGAAAAAAATGCCGGAACCTAATGTGCCGATCTTCGATTCAGCTACAGCTCCCATGGAATACCGTAACCCAAAAACGAAGCAAAAATGAAACTATTCAATATTCTGTTCATAACTGCTTCTTTGGTGTGTTTAGGCGTATCGGATATATGGGCACAAACATTTAGCGATGGACCAATGCGGCTTCAAATTCGTGTACGCTATACTTATATTGATAGCTACCAAGATGCAGGTTTTGGAGACCAAGAAGTGCGTTGGAAATATTGGGCACGAGCCGACCAAGATATTTTAGGATTGGGCTGGCAAGGAGGGCTGTGTATTCAGCAAAACAGTACTTCCAATTATGGTTGGATTTGGGGACCCGGAAGTGTTGTTTTATTAGACCAAACCTATACTGGGGCTACAGTTCCTTCACGCTTCGATTTATATATTGATGCGTGGGAAGATGATGATTGTGGCAATACTTGTTCCTATGATGATGATTGTTGGTTCGATGATGATGATTACCACTGTGGGCCTGGCGAATTTGCATCAGATATTTATTACCGAAATTATGGCCCACCCTGCCAATGGAACGATGCGGGAGATTATTTTGCCTGTAGTGGAAGATATGGTGCAGAAATAAATGTTTATTGGAGTTATGCAGGTGATGTAAATGGTACTTACACTTGGCGCGGTACCTATAGTAATAATTGGTTCGATGCTTGCAATTGGAGTACCAATACTGTTCCATCTTCTACAAAAGATGTGGTAATTCCTGCGGGCACTCCCAATAATCCTTTAGTAAATTCAGGTAGTGCTTATTGCAACACCATTACCATTGCAGATGGTGTGGTAATTACCATCAACTCCGATAATGGAGCCGTACTAAATGTGAATAAGCCATAGAAACTATACACTCATTTTAAATTTTTTCAGGGTAAAATCTATTTTGCTATTGATTTTTTGCGAAAGTTGCTTAGTTTCGCATCCGCTTTTAAAGAAGCATTGACCCATCGTCTAATGGCAGGACTACAGATTTTGGTTCTGTGTATGTTGGTTCGAATCCAGCTGGGTCAACAAAAAAGCCTCTGATTAGTTTCGGAGGCTTTTTGTTTTTTAAGTAAGTTGGTTTATGCCAATAGTGCAGCTATTTCGGGAAGGTATTTATCTATATCTCCGGCTCCAATACTTGCCAATACTTCGATGTGCTGTTTGGTACGAATAAATTCTACCAATTCATGTTTGGTAATAAGGTGTTTTTCTTTGGCTGTAATCTTTTCAAATATCAATTGCGAGGAAACGCCTTCTATGGGCAACTCGCGGGCAGGGTAAATATCTAGCAGAATTACTTCATCGGCTATGCTTAAACTTTCGGCAAAGCCAATGGCTAAATCGCGTGTGCGCGTAAACAAGTGCGGTTGAAATATTGCTGTAATCTTTTTATTGGCATACAGTTCCTTCAAGCTACTTAAAAACATTCGTATTTCTTCGGGATGGTGGGCATAATCGTCTATAAACACATGGCGCTCATGCTCTACCAGTTTTTCGAATCTTCTTTTAATTCCTTTAAAAGAAGCTATTCCTGCATAGATTTCTTCGTTGTTTAAACCGAGTTCTTTGCATATTGTAAATGCGGCAATGGCATTTTCTATATTGTGCAATCCGCCAATATTTAACCGAATACTTTTGTATTCTTTTCCGAAGTAGTTTAGGTGAAATAAATAGCCGCCTTCTACCACCCAGTATTTACTGCAAAATACATCTGCATCGGTTTGCTGCAGTGCATAAAATGCTTTGTCTATAGAAGGTAAACTGTTGTTGATACTTTGGTTTTGTTTAATAACCAAGAATCCTTCTTCATCAATTTTGTTGGCAAACTCAATAAAGGCTTCGTCTATAGCTTCTTTGCTGCCGTAAATATCTAAATGGTCGGTATCTACGGCCGTAATTACAGCATAGTTTGGTTGTAAGCGGTGAAAAGAGCGATCAAATTCATCGGCTTCAATTACAAATAAAGACTCGTTGCCCATTCCTCTTAATGGCTTGGTGGTATGCTTGCCGGGGTGCAAAAAGTTAGATTGGTAATTGCTGCAAATGCCGCCTAAAAATGCAGTGCAGTTATAGTGGTTATGCAACAGTATGTGCGCAATCATAGAACTTACGGTTGTTTTTCCATGAGAGCCGGCCACTGCAATGGTAAAATGATTATTAGAAATAAGTCCTAATACTTCACTTCGTTTCTTTAAGTTGAAATGTGAGCTTTTGTAATGATTTAAACCAGTATGGTTGGATGGAATGGCGGGTGTGAAAACTATCAAATCTGCATCGTTTGGATACAGCGCAAGTTCGTCTTCAAAGAAGATGGAAATGCCTTCTTGTTGCAATTGTTGGGTAAGCGCTGTTGGTGTTCGGTCGTAGCCCGAAACATGTGCTCCTTGAGCTTTAAAGTAGCGAGCTAAGGCGCTCATTCCAATACCGCCAATTCCTAAAAAAAATACTTTGTTAAACGTGGTTTTCATATTGTAATACAGGTAACAATTTCATCAACAATTTTTTCGGCTGCATTTGCTATGGCCATTTTTTTTATGTTGGCAGCAAGTTGTAGTTTTAGTGGTTCGTTGTTCAATAAATCAATAGCTGCCGGCAGCAGGTTGAATTTTGCTTCACTGTCTTTAATCATAATCGCAGCATTTTGGGCTACCAATGCCATGGCATTGTGTGTTTGGTGGTCTTCTGCAACATTGGGCGATGGCACTAGTATTACAGGTTTTCCAATGATTTGGAGTTCTGCAATAGAAAGTGCTCCGGCTCTTGAAATAATTACATCGGCTGCTGTGTAAGCGGCTTCCATGTTATCAATAAACTGCAATACTTTTACAGAATGGTATTGCTCGCCAAAGTGTTTATAGTCTTCGTAATACACCTTACCTGTTTGCCACAAAAGCTGCATGTTGTTTTCAATTATTTTTTCAAACGTGGCTTCTATGCTTTGGTTGATAGTTTTTGCTCCTAAACTTCCTCCAATAACTAGAATAATAGGTTGCTGTTTTTGAAGACCAAAATGTGCCAGTGCTTTTTCTTTTTCAATATGCACTTGTGCAATGGATGCTCTAACCGGATTACCTGTTTTAATGATTTTATGTGCGGGAAATACTTTTTCCATGCCATCGTAAGCTACGCATATACGCTTTGCCCAACGCGCCAAAATTTTATTGGTGATGCCTGCAAAGGAATTTTGTTCTTGAATAATGGTGGGCACACCTGCAAGTGCAGCAGCAAACAATAATGGCGCACTTGCATAGCCGCCTACGCCAACTGCAGCATGGGGTTTAAAATCGGCAATAATTTTTTTTGCCTCCCAAACCGAGTTTAAAATTTTAAATGGTAGGGCGATATTTTTTGTAATGCTACCGCGCTGGAATCCTGCAATATTTAAGCCTTTTATGGCATAACCTGCTTGTGGTACTTTTTCCATTTCCATTCTGCCTATGGCGCCTACAAAAAGAATTTCGGCAGCAGGAAACCTTCTTTTTATTTCATTGGCAATAGCTATGGCGGGGAAAATATGCCCTCCGGTTCCTCCTCCGCTAATAATTATTTTCGGATGCTGCATGTTTAATTTTCAGCAGGTGAAACTAATTGAACATTTAACATCTTCAAGCTTGTTTTCAACAAATGCTCCACAAATTTTCACTTTACAAATTCATAATTTTGGTAAAAAGCGTTTTCAGCTACATTTGCACAAATTTAAAAATGATATGAAGCAGTTTATACTCGCATTGTCGGTTTCGGCAACCTCCGTTTTAATGGCACAAGATTGTTCTAGAATATTCATTAGTGAATATGTAGAAGGAACAGTGAACAACAAAGTAATTGAAATCTACAATCCCACTAATGCGGCAGTAGATTTAAGCGAATACCAATTACACCGTTGGAATAATGGCACTGCTATTTATGACAATAGCTATACCGAGCAATTAAAAGGAGTTGTGCCTGCCAAGAGTGTAAGAGTATTTGTAAAAGATACAGCCGAAGGTGGTGTTTGGAATAGTATTAAAGCTAAAGCAGATGATTACTTAACTGCAAGTTGCACCCCTACAAGTGCCAATAGAACACTTTGCTTTAATGGTAACGATGCACTTACTTTAGAAAAGTTAGATAAAACTGTAATAGATGCCTTTGGTTATATTGGCGATGATCCGGGCAACCCAACTGCCGGTGGTGGATGGAATAATGTGCCGCCAACTTATGCAGCAGCAGATTCAAACGAAAATTCTTGGACTACTAATCACACACTCATTAGAAAATATAATGTAAAAAACGGTATGGCAGCGTTGTATAAAGGCAATGGCGATCCGGCATGGAATGTTGCTGTTGAATGGGATTCTGTAGCATTGAATACCTACGATAGTTTAGGCTTTCACCGTTGTGAATGCAACGAACTTTCTGCAATAACTACGGTTGCTGCTGCGCAGTTCGAAATTTCGCCTAATCCGGCAGTTGATTTTGTGCAAGTTTCTTGCAGCGATGAAATTGCCGAAATTAAACTTACCACTTTTGCAGGGCAAACAGTTGTAAGCCGTAAACTGTTTCAAATGAATCCGGTGTTGAATATTAAAGAACTGCAACTTGCTAAAGGTGTGTATTTGTTGCATGTAAGAACAAGTAGAAATAGCGTAGCTACTAAGGTGCTGCAAGTGTACAGCCAAAAGTAAGCAACACTTTTTGCCGCTTATTTATTTCTGTTACTAAACAATTCCTTTGAAACATCTTTTCTTATTTCTGTTAGGCATAGCCGTAGCCGCAGTGCATGCCCAAACTGCAAAAATTATTGGTAAAATTACCGATGGTACCACCAGCGAAGGCTTAATACAAGCCAATGTACTTTTTAAGGAAGGCGTTGGTACCACTACCGATTTAGATGGCAACTTTTCTATAGATGTTCCATACGGAAATTATTCGGTGCGTGTATCTTACTCAGGTTACGAAGCTATTACCGAAAAGGTAGTAGCCAATAAACCCGTAGTGCATGTAAATATGGCATTGAAACCGGCAGAACTAAAGGAAGTGCTTATAGTTGCCGATGCCGCAGTAGATAGAAAAACGCCTGTAGCTTTTACCAAAGTAGAAGCAAAAACCATTCAGGAAGATTTAGGCTCTCGCGATATAGCGCTGGCACTCAATAGCACACCGGGTGTGTATGCTACCAATAAAGGTGGTGGCGATGGCGATGCCACTATTTCTATTCGTGGTTTCAGCCAAAATAATGTGGCTGTAATGTTTGATGGTATTCCCATCAACGATATGGAAAATGGAGAAGTGTATTGGAGTAACTGGTTTGGTTTAGATGCCGTAACCAGAAGCATGCAGGTGCAGCGCGGTTTGGGAGCTTCTAAGTTGGCGTTACCTTCGGTAGGCGGCACTATCAACATACTTACTAATGGTATTCGCGATAGAAGCGAACTTTCGGTAAAGCAAGAATTTGCAAATAATCAGTTTTATAGAACTTCGCTTATGTTTAATTCCGGCAGGCTGAAAGGCGGCTGGGGAATTTCGCTTGCAGGTTCTTACAAGCAAGGCAATGGCTGGGTTACGGGTAACGATGTACAAGCAGGTTTTTACTATGCAAAAATTGAAAAGATGTTTAAAGAGGGCAAACATCTGCTCAGTTTAAGCGTGTTTGGTTCTCCGCAGCAGCACGGGCAGCGCTTTAGCCAGCAGGCAATACTTACTTACGATTCATCGGCAGCACGAGAATTGGGTGTGCCGGTAGATAGCGCAGTACGTTTTTACAGAGATATAAACAAAGGATACCGCTTTAACCCAACTTGGGGTTACTTAGATAGAAGAACATTTGTACGCGATGATTCCGGACAAATTATAGACACTATATCTTCCGGTGAAATAGACAAGTACAATACATCGCAAAATATTTACCATAAGCCGCAGTTGTTGCTGCGTTATTCTTACCAGCCAAATCAAAAATTCTTTCTTTCGGCTACGGCCTATGCCTCTATTGGAATGGGGGGCGGTACCAATATAGTGCCGAGTACCAATATTACTGCCGATAGTACTGGGCAGTTGCGATTGCAGCAAGCTTACGATGGCAATGCTAGAAACAAAACAGGGCAGAGTAATATCTATATCAGGCGCTCGGTAAATAATCATTATTGGTTCGGAGGCTTGCTCACTGCTTCGTACAAATTCAATAGTAATTTTGAATTGTCGGGAGGAGTAGATGTAAGAAGTTACATAGGCGAGCATTATCGCGAAGTATATGATTTGTTGGGAGGGCAATATTTTATTGTACCTACCAACGCCAATCAAAATGCCACCAGAAGAGATACTTTAAAAGAAGGTGGAAAAGTAGATAGATACGATTATGGTAGAGTAAACTGGGGTGGCGGTTTTGCGCAAATAGAATGGAGCAATAAAGTACTGTCGGCTTTTTTGAATGTTTCCGGTTCGGCATCGTTTTACCAAAAAGAAGATCGCTTTGCTAAGAAGAGTTTGAAAATAGACGGCAAAATTGTTGCAGAGCAAAAATTAGGTTATTACGACAGTATTCAGTATCAAGGAAAATGGTACTATAATAATTCACCGGAAGCAGTGTATTCTAAAAGCGATTTAATAGTGTTGCCAAGTGCTACCGTTAAATCGGGATTGAGCATTAACCTAGATGAAAGAAACAATGTGTTTGCCAATTTAGGCTATTTATACAAAGCACCGTTCTATAATTTCGTAATGCCATTAAATGGTTTAAAGATTTCTAAAAATATTAAGAACGAAGAAATTATATCGGTAGAAGTTGGGTATCTTTTTCGCTCACGTTGGCTTGCCATTAACTTAAATGGATACTATACAGAATGGCTGAATAAGCCTTATACCACCACATTTCAAGATCCTAGCGATCCGGATATAAGAGAGTTGGTGTATGTGCCGGGCATTATGGCACGGCACACAGGGGTGGAATTAGACTTTACGGTGAAACCACACAAAATGGTAAGCATAGAAGGATTGCTTTCTTATGGCGATTGGATTTGGAACTCTAAAGTAGATTTTCAATGGCAGTTCGAAAGCGGAACGGTAGCCAATTTGTCTTTTAATCCTAAAGGAGTGCATGTGGGCGGAGTGGCGCAAATGCAAGTAGGTGGCGCTGTGCGCATAGAACCATTAAAGGGACTTTATATTAAACCGCGTATCACTTATTTCGATAAATTTTATGCAGATTTTAATCCTCAAACGCTTTCAGGCACCAATGCCGGAAGAGATTCGTGGAAACTTCCCGGCTATTATTACTTAGACGTTTCTGCGGGTTATACTTATCAGTTAAAAAAGAAGCTAATTTTTACGGTTAGAACAAACTTCTTTAATATTACCAACGGTTATTATATTCAAGATGCTACCAACAATAATGCATTGGGTACCAATTCTAATTTTCAGCAGTTTGATGCCAGAAGTGCATCGGTGTTTTATGGGCAAGGATTTCGTTGGAATGTGGGGGTAGAAATTAGTTGGATAAACTTTAATAAAGAGCTAAAACATAAAACAGATAATTTTTAAAATTTAATATTTAATACATCTACATGCGTAAACTTTCATTGTTACTTTTTGGCGCTGCAATATCTGCGGCAGCACTTGCCCAAGTGGCATCGGTGCCTACAAGTTGGGATTGTTCCGGTACTCCGCCTACAGGTTGGAGCCAAGTGCAAACGGGCACTCCGGGTAATCTCAATTATACCTCGCAGGAATTATACACCAGCGCTCCTTCATCTGCCAGATTAGATTTTACGGGTGAATATATTTTAATCAATATCAACGATGCTCCGGGATTGGTAAAATACAATATAAAGGGTTCTGTTGGTAGTGGTTCATGGAGTGGTACATTTAAGTCGCAGTGGTCGGTAGATGGTACTGCATGGACAGATATGCGCATTTACACCACCTTGCCTGTGCTGAGCAATCCATTTGTAAATGCTGTAGATACACCTTCATCTCAAGCACGTTTTATTCGTTTGTTTTTTGCTACCAAAGGTACGGGAAACGTTGCGCTCGATGATATTTCTGTCGAACTGCCTGTGGCGGGTGCTGCACAAGAAATTGATGCTAAGTTTAAAGGTGCTGCGGCTCCACTCGGTAGCACAGTTTGGTTTAGTTCACCGGTAAGTACTCCGGCAGGGCTTAAGCTAAAGGTATATAATCTTGGAAGCGATTCTACGCTTACTTTATCTAATGCTGCCATCACCGGTGCTGCAAGTGCCGATTTTCTTTTAGGAAGCTATCCTTCTTCTATTGCACCTAAAGATAGTGGAGAAGTAAATTTTACATTTAACCCATCTATTGCCGGAACGCGCGTTGCTAAACTTTCATTTAATAACAATGATGCTGATGAAAATCCGTATGAAATAAACTTGAATGGTATTGGTGGCGATTATGCTACAGAGCCGTCACAAAATCCTACAGCATTAACGTTTTCAAACGTAAAATCGTATGGTTTCAAAGCAACGGTTGCAGGCAATAATGCCGATGGTTATTTGGTATTGCGTAAGCTCGGTAGTGCTGTTACAGAAACTCCGGTTGATGGAACGGTTTATACCTTAGGCGAAGGTGTTGGCGCTTCAAAAGTTTTTTATGTTGGCAATGCTGCCAATTTTAATGTAAAAGAAGTTAGAGCAGGTTTAACTTATCATTTTGCTGTGTTCTCATTCAATGGAAATGGTAATTATATCAACTATAAACAATTGTCGCCATTGGTAGCTTCGCAAGCCAGCGGCAATGGAGCTCCGGGTTCATATTACACTGCCATAAATAGTTCTGCCTCAACTTTTGTTTCAGATTTGGGCACTTTAATCAATAATAGAACGCTCCAGTTTTACAGCAGCTACAAGGCCACCATGATTGATGGGTTTTATGCACGCGATACAGCCGATGGTAAAAAAGCTGTAAACTGTGAATACAGCAATGAATTGGTTCAATACACCGAGCCGTTTGATTTTACAGGTTTAGATATGGCGCGTGAACACACATTTGCTTCCAGCTGGATGCCTACTTTTGGTAAGGCAGGGCATTCTGAAAGATATGGTTATTCAGATTATCACAATTTACACTTAGCAAACCAAACTAAAGTAAACGACCCAAGAAGTAACTTCGGTTTTGGAGATGTAACAACGGTAACTTCAACTTACTTTGAATCTAAATTGGGAAAAGATGCTACCAATCGCAAAGTATTTCAGCCACGCGATGAAATTAAAGGTGATGTGGCAAGGTCAATTTTTTATATGAGTACTTGTTATCAAAAATTGCCCAATAGAGCTTCTGCATCTTCAGGCTTGCAACCGGTAACCAATGCTTGGCAGTGGGACTCGTTGATAGTACCGGGTGTGGCACCTAATCCTGATTTGCAATTGTATCTGGTGCAAGACGAAGCACTGTTGAAACAATGGAGCCAAGCCGATCCGCCAAGTGCAGAGGAAATTGCCAGAAACGAATTTGTATTCGATTTGCAAGGTAACCGCAATCCGTTTATTGATAATCCTGATTGGGTTTGCTATATCAATTTTAAAAATATGACTTACAATGCCGCAGGCACAGGGCAGTGTTATACTACTTCGGTAAAGGAGGTTGCTCCATTTGCTCAAGTAGAAGTGTATCCAAGCCCGGCAACCAGCCTATTGAATGTAACCATGTTGGCTCAGCAAGCACAAACAGCAACAGTGCAATTGGTAGATATGGTAGGTAAGGTAGTATATTCAGCAGAAAAAGAATTAGCTGCAGGCGTTAGCAATTTCAATTTCAGCGTTGCCAATTTTGCAACAGGTAACTATATTTTGAAAGTTTCAGGAAATGGCACTATCCAAAAGAAAATTCAAATTCAAAAGTAGACGCTAGTAAATAGCTTTCTAAAAGCCGTTTTGTTGAAATTCATCACAAAGCGGCTTTTTTTATGTACTTAACTATGGCATCTATTCTTATTTTTGAGGTTTGTATTACATACACGACTTAGATTTGGTAATTAACGAACATGAGTTTCAACGAGGTTTACATTATACAAACAGCACGCTTTTTGCCCAACCATCCGGTTTCTAACGATGAAATAGAAGAGTACCTTGGATGTATAAATGGAAAGCCATCGCGCTCGCGTAGAATTGTGTTGCGGAATAATGGCATTAAGCAACGATATTATGCATTAGAAAAAGGGGGCAAAACCACACATACCAATGCTGAAATGGCAGCATTGGCTGTACGTGAATTGTTTGCCAATAGCAATGCGGCACTCGGGCAAATACAAGTGTTGGCGTGCGGCACATCTTCGCCCGACCAAATTATGCCATCGCACGGTATTATGGTGCATGGTTGCTTACCCGAAACAGGCGCTGTTGAAGTAGTTTCACCTTCAGGAAATTGCTGCTCGGGAATGCACGCTCTAAAATTTGCTTACCTAACTGTAAAAACAGGTGAAGCAAACGTAGCCGTAGCCACCGGTTCTGAACGCACTTCGGGCGTTTTGCGTGCTACCGGTTTTGAAGAAGAAGCCAAGCACTTGGCAGCTTTAGAAACCAATCCATATATTGCTTTTGAAAAAGATTTTTTGCGCTGGATGCTCTCCGATGGCGCAGGTGCATTTCTACTTTCTAACCAAAAAAGTACGGCAGGTATAAGTCTAAAAATTGAGTGGATAGAAAGCGCTTCGTATGCACATAAGATAGAAACTTGTATGTATCAAGGCTGCGATAAATTGCCCGATGGTACACTGAAAAGCTACATGGATTTTTCACCCGAAGAAATTGCTGCACACTCCGTGCTAAGCATGAAGCAAGATGTGAAACTATTAGATAAGTACATTGTAGAATTAGGTTACGATAAGCTCCGCGCCATCTGCGATAAAAAGAACTTATCGGTAAATGATATAGATTACTTTTTGCCGCACCTTTCAAGCGAATTTTTTAGAAGTAAAATTGCCGCCAAACTCGAAGAAAATGGAATGGGAATTCCACAAGAAAAATGGTTCTCTAACCTTACCGAAGTTGGCAATGTAGGTGCAGGCTCTGTGTATATTATGATTGATGAATTGGTAAAAAGTGGAAAGCTGGAAGTAGGGCAGAAGATATTGCTCATGGTGCCGGAAAGCTCTCGTTTCTCTTATGTGTACGCGTTACTCACAGTTTGTTGAATATAACTGCCACATAGTTTTGTTTTATGAAGAATACCGAAATTCCACAAGACCCCAGTCCTTTAGATAAGTTTACAAAAGAAGTGCTGTATGCCGTAAACGATAAAGGAGAATATACTGCACAGCTTAGCCGCGGTTGGCAAATAAAGGCCGATGCTTTAGGAATTTCGTGGCAAGAAGCAGCCGATAGAATTGCCTATGCCAAGCAGCAGGTAGCCAACGGAGTAGCCAGCCCAATTTTATTTTTTATGGAGCTTAACTTAATGGAGTTATCTATTCTGTCGGATTACACAGGTTTTTGGCGTTGGACAATTAAACGTCATTTAAAGCCATCGGTATTTGAAAAGCTAAGCCAAGCAAAACTTCAAAAGTATGCCGAAGTATTTGGCGTTACAGTAGAGCAATTAAAAAAATGCGAGGTAAGTGAAAATTGATTTCAAACATATACAATCGGCTCACTGCGAAAACGGTGTTACCACCAACTTGCTGCAGCATGCAGGTGTACAGCAAATTACAGAACCATTGGCGTTTGGTATAGGAGGCGGTATTTTCTATATCCATATACCGTTTATGAAAATAAGCAATGGTCCCGCCATTTCGTTTAGAACTGCACCTGGCACTATTTTTCGTAGAACTTGTAATGGGCTGGGTATTAAAATGATTCATAAAACTTTTAGTTCTAAAGAAAAAGCGCAACAATTTTTAGATAGTAAGTTAAGCGAAAACCAGCCGGTGGGCTGTCAGGTAGGAGTATATTTTCTCACCTATTTTCCTAAAGAATATCGTTTTCATTTCAATGCTCATAATTTGGTGGTTTACGGAAAAGAAGGCGATACTTATTTAGTGAGCGATCCCATTATGGAAACCGTTACCACACTAAGTAGTTATGATTTAGAGCGCGTGCGGTTTGCCAAAGGTGCGCTTGCTCCCAACGGGCATATTTACTTTCCGAAAGAAAAGAAAGAAGTAAACAATGCCGTAATAGAGAAAGCCATCGTAAAAGGTATAAAGCATGCCGCATGGTTTATGACCGAAACACCCGTGCCAATTTTAGGTACCAATGGCATTCGCTTTACTGCAAAGCAGGTGTTGAAATGGCGCAATAAGTTGGGCGTAAAAACAGCCGGTGCATATTTGGCTCAGTTGGTGCGCATGCAAGAAGAAATTGGCACAGGTGGCGGAGGATTTAGGTTTGTATATGCTGCTTTTTTACAGCAGGCACATAGGTATATTGCCAATCCTGTTTTGCCGGAAGCCTCAACAAAGTTCTCTGAGGTGGGCGATTTATGGCGCAATGCCGCAGTACAAGCCGCAGGTATTTACCGAGGTAGAAATACAGAGCAGGCAGATTTTAAAATAGTAAGCGATATGCTTATGGAAATTGCCGATAAGGAACATAGGGCATTTAAACAACTATTGAAAGCAACATGGAGGTAGTGCCCGCAATTAAGGTTGCTAATCTTTCTTTTGGTTACGATGTAGAGAGCAGTGCGCTGTTTCAAAACTTCAATTTAAACATTGCTCAAGGTGAGCGTTTTGGATTGCTAGGTCCAAACGGAGCAGGAAAAACCACGCTCATGAGTTTGCTTACCGGAGTGTTGCAGCCCAATGCAGGCAGTGTATATATTAAGCAGGTAGATATGGCGGCTCAGCCAATGAAAGCAAAGTCGGTGTTTGGCTTAGTGCCGCAAGCACATTCTTTGTATGCAGAATTAACGGCAATGGAAAACTTGTTGTTTTTTGGTGCGTGGAGCGGCATGGGCACAAAAGAAATTAAAGAGAAAGGAACATTGTTGCTCCATAAAATGGGGCTTTGGGAGGCAAGAAATAAATTGGTTTCAAAATTTTCTGGTGGCATGAAGAGCCGCTTGAATCTTGCCATAGGAGTAATTCATGCTCCCGAAATTCTCTTTTTAGATGAGCCTACATCGGCAGTTGATGTGCAATCGCGTCATGCCATACTGAGTTTTTTGCATGAGTTGAATACATCAGGAACCACATTGGTTTATACTTCGCATTTGCTGAGCGAAGCGGAGCAACTTTGTACGCAAATTGCATTGATGGATAATGGCAGTATCATGGCTCAAGGTACGGTACAAGAATTGTTGAACAGTAGCGGTAAAGATAATTTAGAGGCCTTGTTTTTATCGCTTACAGGAAGAAACTTTAGAGATAACTGATGCAAAAATTACTGGCAGCCATAAATAAAGATTTAAAAATCCTGTTTAGAGATAAGGCAGGTTTGGCAGTAATGTTTGCCATGCCCATTCTGTTGGTAGTGGTTATTTCTAGCATTCAAAACAGTTCTTTCAAGTTAGTGAACGAAAACAAAGTTCCATTGCTGTTAGTAAATGCCGATAGGGCAGAAGTGAGTATGCAGTTTGTGGAAGCATTGCAAAAAATCGGCATGTTTAAAATTAACTATACCGATTCTGTAATTGCCGTAGTTTCTAAAAGTATGTACGATAGCGATGCTATGGTGGCTGTAGTGATACCTCAGGGATTTTCGGAGCATATTGCCACTAAGGCAAATCGCATTACACATCAAGCATTGCAATCGCTTGGCATGGCAACGGCTGCTGCGTCAGATAGCATGCCTGCTGCAGCGGCTGTAACCTCCACTACTTTAGAAATGGTGTATAATCCCGTAATGGAAGAAAGTTTTAGGCTATCGGTAATAGGCGCATTACAAAGTGCACAGCAGTTTACGGAAAATAGGCAAGTGTTGCAGGCGCTTTACAAGCAGTTGAGCAATAAAAAATTACCCGATTCATTAGAGCAGCAAATTCTTGCTTCAAAATCCAATGTCGTTCAATTTCCTGTAGCAAAAGATGGCAGTCGCGCTATTCCCAATACTTCGCAACACAATGTGCCGGCATGGACCATTTTCGCCATGTTTTTTATTGTAGTAACACTTAGTACCAATATTGTAAAAGAAAAAGTAAGTGGCAGTTTTATTCGCCTAAAAACCTTACCTACCAATTACGCTTGGTTGCTGCTGGCAAAGCAAATTACATTTGTTTTAGTAACCATGTTGCAGGCGCTGGTAATTTTTTCAATCGGTTATGGCATATTCCCACATCTTGGCTTGCCGGCTTTAAATTTTCCTACCAATAAGATTGGATTGATTGTAGTAACATTTTTCTGCGGCTGGAGCGCGGTAAGTTATGGTTTGCTGGTAGGCGTTTTTGCCAAAACTATGGAGCAGGCAATTGGCTTTGGTGCGGTGTCTGTGGTAATTTTAGCTGCCATTGGCGGTGTAATTGTTCCTGCTTTTGCCATGCCGGAGGCATTACAAATGGTAATGAAAATGTCGCCATTGCATTGGTGTATAGAAGCCTATTATGTAATGTTTTTACAAGGTGGAGGCGTAAAAAGTGTTCTAATGAGTATTATTCCGCTACTTTTCTTCATTATTGCAATGCAATTAGTTTCGTGGGTGAAACTGAAAAGCCAAAACTTTGTTTAACCGAGCCGTATGACAAAAGAAGAATTAAAAAGCGACTTAAAAGTAAAGATTATCAAGTACCTGAATTATTTATCTATTTCTCCCGATGAAATTGGAGATGATATGCCGCTATTCGGTACCGGGCTTGGTTTAGATTCTATTGACTCTATTGAATTAGTGGTGATGTTGGAGCGCGAATACGGTATTAAAATAGAAAACCCCAAAGAGGGAAGAAAAATTTTGGTAGATGTAAATACCATAGCCGATTATATTGAAAATCACCGCGCAGGAACTGTTCAGCAATGAGCAAAATAGTAGTTACAGGCATTGGAATAATATCTCCACTAGGCAATTCGCTGCACGAAAATAGAACTGCATTACAGCAAGGGAAATGCGCATTAGGCTCTATGGAATTTACGCCATCGCTTTATGCCAGTAAATTGCCCTTTGGCGAAGTAAAATGGAGCAATGCAGCCTTGGCTCAAAAGCATGGAATTAGCCAATTGGGTATTACCAGAACAACACTGCTGGCATTAGAAGCCTTTGAGCAAGCTGTGAAAGATGCACAACTTTCAACTGCCGAACTTCAAACGGCAGCATTCATAAATGGAACTACTGTGGGCGGTATGTGTGCTTCAGATACACTTTATCAAGATGCGAATTTCAACGAGGTTGGTTCCGATTATCTGAACGCCTACGACTTAGGTTCGGTAGCACTTTTTATTCAAAATAAATATGGAATAAAAGGTATTACCAATACGTTCAATACGGCATGTTCTTCTTCTGCTAATGCTATTATGTATGGCGCACGGTTGTTGCAACACGGCTTGGCAGAGCGCGTGGTGGTGGGTGGAGCCGAGAGCCTTGCAAAGTTTACCATCAATGGTTTTAATTCGCTCAATATCCTTTCCGCAGAAGTTTGCCGCCCTTTCGATGCCGAGCGCAATGGCCTTAATTTAGGTGAAGGTGCCGCTTATTTAGTATTGGAGAAAGAAGAAAACTGCAAGGGGAAAGAAATATACGCACAAGTGTCGGGCTGGGCAAATACCAACGATGCTTTTCATCCTTCATCGCTTTCCGATGAAGGCGAAGGTCCATTCCTTGCCATGCAAAAAGCATTGGCAGTTGCACAATTGGAGCCTGTACAAATAGATTTTGTAAATACACATGGCACGGGTACCGAAAATAATGATGAAGCCGAAAGCAGCGCCATGTTGCGCGTATTTGCCAATGTGCCACCATTTGCTTCGGCAAAATCCAATATAGGACACACGCTTGGAGCAGCAGGAGCCATAGAAGCCGTTATTTGTTTGCTGAGCATCAAGTATCAAGAAATCTATGCCAGTTTGCATTTTAAAACGCCAATTCCAGCCACAAGGCTTGTTCCTGTACTGCAATACACCAAAGCATCGGTAAGCCATGTAATGTCTAATTCGTTTGGCTTTGGCGGCAATTGCAGCTCATTGGTTTTTTCAAAGTAATTCACGTAGGTTTGAAAAATAATTGAGCCGCACCTTATCAGTATTTCGCCTCGTATCAAACAATATGAAATAATTTAAAGTTGAATAGTTTGAAAGTTACATTACACCAAAACAAAACCGAAGCAGTTCGTAGATTTCACCCTTGGGTATTTTCCGGAGCTATTAAGAATATTGCAGGCAATCCAAACGATGGCGATGTAGTAGAAGTAGCCGATGAAAAAGGAAATTTTTTAGGGCTGGGGCATTATGCCAAAGGCAGTATTGCCGTGCGTATTTTTTCGTTCGCAGCAGAGAAAAATATAGAGAAAATATTTGCACAAAAGATTGAAGCAGCCATTGCTCTGCGCAAGCAAATAGGTTTGTGGCAAAATGATGTTACCAACGCTTTTCGTTTAATACATGGCGAAGGCGATGAATTGCCAGGGTTGATTGTAGATATTTATGGCAATACAGCCGTGCTACAGGCGCATAGTAAAGGCATGTTTCAGCACCGCGCACTTATTGCAGCCTTGTTGCGCAGGCATTCAAAAGGCATAATAGAAAATGTATATTCTAAGAGCGATGCGGCACTTAAACATAAAGAAGCTACCGATGGCTTGCTCGAAGGCAATAGCCTTGCCACCGAGATAAATGAATATAAACTTCGCTTTAAGGTAGAACTCCCAACGGGGCAAAAAACCGGTTTCTTTTTAGACCAGCGCGAAAACCGCAGATTGTTGGCAAGGTATGCCGAAAACAAAAAAGTGCTGAATACATTCTGCTATACAGGCGGTTTTTCGGTATATGCAGCCAAGGCGGGTGCAGCCCTAGTTCATTCTGTAGATAGTTCTGTTAGAGCTATTCAGCTTACCAACGAAAATATGGAGTTAAACGGCTGCAAGCGCCACGAATCTTTTACTACCGATGTGTTCGATTTTATTCACAAGCAAACTCAGGCAGATTTTTACGATATTATAGTACTCGATCCGCCAGCTTTTGCCAAAAATCACGGTGCACGCCACCAAGCTATTCAAGCATACAAAAGACTCAATGCAGCTGCTTTGCAAAAGGTAAAAAAGCAAGGTTTTATATTTACATTTTCGTGCTCACAAGCCGTGAACCAAGAAATGTTTGAAGGTGCCGTTACCGCAGCTTCCATAGAAACAGGGCGAAAAGCAAAAATTATCCATCGCCTCACACAGCCGGCAGACCATCCCGTAAATATATTTCACCCCGAAGGCGAATACTTAAAGGGATTAGTTTTAGCTGTAGAATAACAGTGCTTGCTAGTAAATTTTTTCTTCTTAAAGGAAATTGGCGGCTTACGGTAAGAAATAAAGTGAAATTTGGAAATATGTTGTCTTAATATATCTTTGCGCTTCTCTTTGAGCGAAGTGGGTATTCTTTTAATGGTTTTTTTGGCTTGAAACATAAGCGCAGCAACGGCTTGACGCAAAACTTCACTTGGGCTTCTTTGAGAAGATTTGGAATAAATATAATCTCACATACATGGCAAAAAAAGAAAATCGCCTAAATCCTAATTTTTCTAAAATCACCATTATGTTGGCAAGTCCAGACTCTATTTTGGATAGAAGCCACGGTGAAATTAAAAAACCGGAAACCATCAATTATCGTACTTACAAACCCGAGATGGAAGGTTTGTTTTGCGAAAGAGTATTCGGGCCTACTAAAGATTTTGAATGTTACTGCGGAAAATATAAGCGCATTCGTTACAAAGGAATCGTGTGCGACCGTTGTGGAGTAGAAGTTACTGAAAAGAAAGTGCGCAGAGAGCGCATGGGGCATATTAAATTAACAGTGCCTATTGTGCATATATGGTATTTTAAGAGCCTTCCAAATAAAATCGGCTATTTGCTGGGTATGAGCTCTAAAAAATTAGAGAGTGTTGTTTATTACGAACGTTATGTGGTAATTCAACCGGGTAAGGCAGTAGAAGGTGTTATGCTGCAAACTGAAAAAGGTGAAGAAGAGCGTAAATTAGCTTACTTAGACTTGCTTACAGAGGAAGAGTATCTTTCTGTTTTCGACAACGAAATCATGAAGAATAACTACCAGTTAGAAGATACCGATCCCAATAAGTTTGTAGCTAAAATGGGTGCAGAGGCAGTAAAAGAACTGTTGAGCCGCATCAATTTAGATGAGTTAAGCTACCAGTTGCGCCATGCTGCTGCCAACGAAACTTCGCGCCAGCGTAAAAGCGAAGCGCTAAAACGCTTGAGCGTAGTAGAAGCCTTCCGCGAAGCTAATGAGCATGTGGAAAATCGCCCTGAGTGGATGGTGGTTCAGCACTTACCGGTAATACCACCGGAGTTGCGCCCGTTAGTACCTTTAGATGGTGGACGTTTTGCTTCTTCAGACTTAAACGACCTTTACAGAAGAGTAATTATTCGTAACAATCGTTTAAAAAGATTGCTAGAAATTAAAGCCCCAGAGGTGATTTTGCGTAACGAAAAACGCATGCTACAAGAGGCTATAGATTCCTTGTTCGACAACTCACGTAAATCTAATGCCGTTAAAGCAGAAGGTGGTCGCCAATTGAAATCTTTGAGCGATGTATTAAAAGGAAAGCAAGGTCGTTTCCGTCAAAACTTATTAGGAAAGAGGGTGGATTATTCAGGTCGTTCCGTAATTGTGGTGGGACCTGAATTAAAATTGCACGAATGCGGTTTGCCAAAAGATATGGCTGCGGAATTGTTTAAGCCATTTATTATCCGCAAACTTATTGAAAGAGGTATTGTTAAAACCGTAAAGAGCGCCAAAAAACTCGTTGATAAAAAAGAGTCTATCATTTGGGATATTTTGGAAAACGTGTTGAAAGGACATCCGGTATTATTGAACCGTGCTCCTACACTTCACAGATTATCTATTCAAGCATTCTTGCCGAAATTGATAGAAGGAAAAGCCATACAGTTACACCCATTGGTTTGTACGGCTTTCAATGCCGACTTTGATGGTGACCAAATGGCGGTACACGTGCCACTAGGCAATGCTGCAATACTGGAAGCTCAAATGCTCATGTTGGCATCGCACAACATTTTGAACCCGCAAAACGGTACACCAATTACACTTCCTTCGCAAGACATGGTGTTGGGCTTGTATTACATGACCAAGGCTAAGAAAAGTACTGAGGCAGAAAAAATTAAAGGAGAAGGCTTAACTTTCTATGGTGCCGAAGAAGCAATTGTAGCTTTCAACGAAGGCAGAGTAGAATTAAATGCAGTAGTTAAATGCCGTGTAGCCGCTAAAGAAAACGGTGAAATTAAATCCAAGGTATTAGAAACTACTTTAGGTAGAATTATACTCAACCAAGTTGTTCCTGCAAAAGTTGGTTATGTAAACAAATTATTGGGTAAAAAGGAATTGAAGAATGTAATCGGAGATATCCTTACCCAAACAGATATTCCTACCACTGCTAAGTTCTTAGACGATATTAAACGTTTAGGGTTCTTCTACTCGTTTAAAGGAGGTTTGAGCTTTAATTTAGGTGATGTGTTGGTACCTGCCGAAAAAGAGAAGTTGATGGCTCAAGCTCAAGAAAAAATTGATGAAATTACCGAGAGCTACCAAATGGGCTTTATCACAGATAAAGAGCGTTTTAACCAAGTAGTAGATATTTGGACACATACCGATAATCAACTTACTATTAAGTTGATGAACCAAATTACTAAAGATCGCCAAGGATTCAATAGTATTTTCATGATGTTGGATTCTGGAGCAAGGGGTTCTAAGCAGCAGATTAAGCAGCTTTCCGGAATGAGGGGGCTTATGGCAAAACCACGTAAAGCAGGTTCTACCGGAGCAGAGGTTATCGAAAACCCAATTCTGGCTAACTTTAAGGAAGGCTTGAGCGTATTGGAATACTTCATTTCTACGCACGGTGCTCGTAAAGGTCTTTCCGATACGGCTTTAAAAACTGCCGATGCGGGATACCTTACCAGAAGATTGGTAGATGTGGCACAAGATGTAGTAATTACCGAAGAAGATTGTGGAACATTAAGAGGTATTGCAGTTAGTGCCATTAAAAACGGAGATGAAATCGTAGAATCACTTTCCGATAGAATTTTAGGCCGTGTTGCATTGGTAGATATTGTACATCCTGAAACAGATGAACTAATTGTAGCCGCTGCCGAACATATTTATGAAACAGAAGCAAAAGCAGTAGAAGCTGCCGGAATAGAAACGGTAGAAATTCGCTCTGTGCTTACTTGCGAAGCCCGCAAAGGAGTTTGCGTAAAATGCTATGGTAGAAACTTAGCAACCAACCGTGTAGCCGAAGAAGGCGATGCCGTAGGTATTATTGCAGCACAATCTATTGGTGAGCCGGGAACACAGCTTACACTCCGTACCTTCCACGTGGGCGGTATTGCAAGCGTGGGCACTTCAGAATCTAAATTAGTTGCCAAATTTGAAGGCGTACTACAATTAGATGGTGTACGCGTTATTGCTGCAACAGATGAAAATGGAGAAAAGCAAAATATCGTTATCGGAAGAACAGGAGAAATGAGAATTGTGAAGCCTGAAAGCGATAAAGTGCTAATCTCTGCACACGTTCCTTATGGCTCTGTAATCATGTTTAAAGATGGGCAAAAAGTAACCAAAGACGATGTTATCTGTAAATGGGATCCATATAACAACGTTATCATTTCTGAAGTAAGTGGTAAAGTACGTTTCGAAAATATTATTGAAAACGTAACCTACCGCGATGAAATGGATGAGCAAACAGGCCACCACGAAAAGGTAATTACCGAGTCTAAAGATAAAACCAAGGCTCCAACCATTGTGGTAGAAAGCGGTAAGGATTGGAAAAACTACAGCTTGCCGGTGGGTGCACACATTTCTATTGAAAACGGAGATACTTTAAAACCCGGACAAATTATTGCGAAAATTCCTCGCGTAATGGGTAAAGTTAAAGATATCACCGGTGGTCTTCCACGCGTTACAGAATTGTTTGAAGCTAGAAATCCAAGCAATCCGGCTGCCGTGGCAGAAATAGATGGAGTTGTTCGTTTTGGAGGAATCAAACGTGGTAATAGAGAAGTAATTATCGAGAGCCGCGAGGGTGAAATTGTAAAATACCTTGTACCACTTTCAAAACAAATATTGGTGCAAGAACAAGATTTTGTTCGCGCAGGAACATCTGTTTCTGACGGTGCAATTACACCAGCCGATATTTTGAACATTAAAGGGCCATTTGCCGTTCAAGAATACTTGGTGAACGAAATTCAAGAAGTATATCGCTTACAAGGTATTAAAATCAACGATAAGCATATTGAGGTGATTGTGCGCCAGATGATGAGCAAAATGATTATTGAAGATGCGGGAGATACCAAATTCTTAGAAGGTGAAAGTGTTGAAAAATTTGAATTATTGGATGTAAACGACCAATTGTTTGATAAGAAAGTAGTAACCGAAGCAGGCGATTCTATCAATTTAAAGCCGGGGCAAATTCTTACCCTTCGCAAAATTCGTGAGGAAAACTCGGTGTTGAAACGCAACGATAAAAAAGTAGTAGAATACCGCGATGCTATTCCGGCTACTGCTACACCACAGTTGCAAGGTATCACAAGAGCTTCGTTGAGTACAGGTTCATGGATTTCGGCTGCATCGTTCCAAGAAACTACAAAAGTATTGAGCACCTCTTCTATTGCTGCTCGCGAAGACTACTTAGAAGGCTTAAAAGAAAACGTTATTGTAGGACACAGAATTCCTGCAGGAACAGGCTTGCGTAAGTTTTCTAAATTGTTTATTGCCGGAAAAGAAGATATGGAGCGTACAGAAAAGAAAGTACAACAAACTCAAGAAAGCGGAGTAGAACTAATAGGATAGTTTACAACGTTTACTTAATAGCCAAGAGGCTGTTTCTTTATAGAAGCAGCCTCTTTTTTTATGTAAAGCACTCACAAGTTTCAATTCTTTGCATATTATTGCGCCAGCTTTCTGGGGGTATCTTTATTTAACAGGTAAAGATTGAGAGAGTCCCTTTGAACCTGAACATGTTTATACATGCGTAGGAAATGAAAGCGGAATAGCGGCATTGCTGCTCTATTCTGCCTTGGCTCTTCAACTTATTACAGAAGGCTTTGAATTTTTTAAAAACAAATCAAAGCCATGAAAAAACTTATTTTCATTACCATGCCGTTTCTGGTTGCGGCTCAAGAACCGGATAGTATTAAAACCTTTAATGCCAACGAAGTACTTATTACTTCTACGCGAGCAGCGCTTAATACGCCTACTACTTTTTCACTCATTAAATCTGCTGAATTGCAGCGGGTAAACCTTGGGCAAGATTTACCTGTGATGCTGGACTTTTCGCCTTCGGTTGTTTCAACCAGCGATGCAGGCGCGGGCGTTGGCTACACCTCTATGCGCATTCGTGGCAGCGATGCCACTCGCATAAATGTAACCATAAACGGTATTCCGGTAAATGATGCCGAGAGCCACAATGTTTTTTGGGTAAACACACCCGATTTGTTTTCAAGTGTAGAAGATATTCAAGTGCAACGTGGCGTGGGTACTTCTACCAATGGCGCAGGTGCTTTTGGTGCATCGGTGAATATTAGAACACAAAAGATTGCAGCAAAGCCATCCGGTATATTTGCAGTTTCGGGTGGTTCATTTAATACCGTGAAACTTACTGCGCAAGCTAGTAGTGGTTTAATTAAGAATAAATTCTTTATAGAAGGAAGACTTTCTAAGCTAAACTCCAATGGATATGTGGAGCGTGCAAGTAGCAATTTGTGGAGCTATTTTGTAACAACCGGAATGCAGCATAAAAGCACTGTGCTAAAGTTGGTGGCTTTTGGAGGCAATGAAAAAACTTATCAGGCATGGAATGGAGTTTCGGAAGATATGTTGAAAACAAACAGGCGATTCAATAGCGCGGGAACAGATTATGGTGCTAAAGAAAATCCATGGCGAAACGAGGTAGATAATTATGGACAGCACTATTGCCAGTTGCTGTTTTCGCAGGGATTCAAGAAAGGGTTTTCGATGAACGTAGGTTTGTTTACCACCTTGGGAAAAGGCTATTATGAACAATACAAAGTGAATCAAAAATTGAAAAAATATGCACCTGTTTTCGATACGCTTTTAAATGCTTCGAGAACAGATGTGATACGCAGGCGGTGGCTTCAGAATATTTTTTACGGAAGTACATTTTCTTTAAGTTTTGAAAGGAAAAATGTAAACGTGTATTTGGGTGGCTTGCTGAGCCAATACAGGGGCAAGCACTTTGGTAATATTATTTGGAATGATGCAGGTTACGATTTTTCAAGCAATACACATTATTACGATAATAATTCGGTGAAGAACGATTTTAATGTGTACCTGCGCGTAAGCTATACTTTTGCAGAAAGGGTAACGCTATTTGCAGATGTGCAATACCGTTTTGTGGGCTACAATGGCAAAGGTTTCGATAACGATAAAGTTCAGATAGATTTTAATTCTAAGTGGCATTTTGTAAATCCTAAAGGCGGAATATCGGTTGCGGCAACACCGCTGCATCATTTTTATACTTCGGTTGCTGTGGGCAATAAAGAGCCTAACCGCGATGATGTGGCATACAATAGGGCTGTAAAAAGTGAACGGTTAATAGACTGGGAAGGAGGCTATCAATTCAGACATAGAAAATTTCCGTTGTATGTAAATGGCTATTATATGTATTATACTAATCAGTTAGTGTTAACAGGGCAGTTAGATGATGTGGGCAATGCACAGCGTGTGAATGTACCGGTGAGTTTTAGGGCAGGAGTGGAGTTGAATGGTGCTATCATTTTCAATTCTAAAATAAGTGAGCGCGAAATTTTTAGAATTGGCTATAACTTAACTTATGCTCAAAGCAAAATTAAAAACTTTGAACAGCAAACGCCAACTTTTGATGATGATTACAATCGTATAGATACGCTATTGTTGGTGCAGCATTATGCCAATACACGTATTGCATTTTCGCCCGATGTAATTGCAGGAATAGAGTTGATGGGTTCGCCATTGCCGGGTTTGCAATTATCGCTTAGCACTAAAGCAGTAAGCAAGCAGTATTTAGATAACACGCAAAGTGAGGCTAAAAAACTGAAACCTTATTCATATACTAATTTTAATGCAGCATATACATTTCAATTTGCAAAGAGTAGGAGCGTAACGGTTTCGGTACTGGTAAATAATCTGTTTAACTATATGTTTGAAAGCAATGGTTATACTTACAGTGAAAGATATTATTCTGCGGGTACAGTGGGCGCTCCCGTGGTGTATAATTATTACTATCCGCAGGCTGGTATTAATGTATTAGCCGGTATTCGCTTAAAAATTTAGGTATAACTAAGTATCAGCAAGGTTACCGGATATGTAATCTATAACTAGTGGCAAACAACATTTTTGCCACTCACAGTTTTGCGTTTATCCATATCGGTATAAGTATGAATTAGTTTCACATCTGTGAAGTTAAATGTAGGTTTTCCTGCGCTGGAAACAGCCACTGTTACTGTGCCGGAAAGACTGTCGCTAAACCAGTTTTGTTGCTGCTGTGCCGAGGCATCGTAATAGTTGCTAACGCGCATGGTTGCTCTGCCGGCAGGGGAGGTGGCAGAGTATAGCCACGTACCATTATCTAAAGTGAATGTTGCCGTTTGCCCCGGATCGGGCAATTTGGTGAGTGTAATATTTACGGTGGGGGTGTTTTGTGTGGTATTAGGGCGAATTACATCGCGGTAGTGTGTATAGTATCCATAAATAGCTGCTCCACAGAAAGATGGGCCATGAGTAGAGAATTCAAATACTTCACCTTGTAGTGCAATTTGGTCGTCTGAAAGTGTAACGGATTTGCTGCTGTTTTCTTTGTTGCAGGATGAAATTATTAGCATGTATGCCAACAAGCTGAGTAGTGTTTTTTTCATACGTCTTTATTTTTATGTAAAAAGAACGGAAATCCTGCAGAGTAAAAATTCAAGATTGGAGTTGTTCTTACTGTTGAGTTTTAGGTGTGTAGTAGTTGTTGAATGTATAAGAAAATATATCTAGTTTGTGAAAACAATATTGACTATAGGCATAAAAAAAAACTCACTGGCTTACCAATGAGTTTTTTAGTACAAGTTAGTTGAAACTATTGCTTATTCATCTTTTAAATTCAAGATAACTTCCTTGCCTTCTTTTATGGCACGGATAATTCCTCCTTTTTCAACTTTTATGGTTTCGTATTTGTTTTCAACTAATACGGCTCCTTGTTTATTTATCATACCTGCAAGTCCATTTTTGCGCGTAATTGCCCAAAAACCATGAAAGGCTCCAATATCGCCATAGATGTTATCTACAATAACTTTCCCGGTCATGTTAATGAGTCCTTTTAATCCTTTTTTGGTAGTGTATGCTAAACCATCTCTACCAAAGCCGCTAATGGCTTCGTATTGTGGTTTAATAATTTCTTTGCCATCTTGCGAAACCAAGCCTACTTTTCCGTTTTTCCAAGCTAAAGCCACTCCTTGGTTAAACTTTCCGATTTTATCGTATTCGTGGGTTACTTGTGCTATTGCCGAAATAGTTAATACAGTTAAAATAATGCTGAATAGTTTTTTCATATTGTGTATTTGTATGTTTCAATAAGTAAATGCTAATGTAAAAAAATAAAATAATTACAGAAGGGATATGGCTTAGTGTTGAAAATGTTGAACGGTTATTTTTCTAGTATCGGTATCTTGTTTTTCAATTTCTATTTGCACACAATTTTCTGGTAAAAGTGCTTGGGCAACTTCGTACCATTCTATAAAGCAATAGTGTGGGCTAAACAGCATTTCTTCTATGCCTGCATCTAATACTTCTTCTTCGGTTTTTAATCTATAAAGATCTATATGAAAGATATAGGCGCTGCTGTTGGTAGCGTATTGGTTTGCAATAGCATAGGTGGGACTGGAAACGGTATCGGTGCTGTGTAGTTCTTTGCAAAAGTGTTGGGTGAGTGTGGTTTTGCCTGCTCCTAAATTGCCTTTTAAAAGAAACACTTTTGTGTTTGGAAAGAGTTGCAAAATTGCTTTTGCTACCGTTGCCATATCAGCAAGTTGCACTTGTTCAAAAACTTTTGCCACAGTATTGTTTAGTGGATTGTAAAATGAGTGAAGTTGCAAATGTATAATTTAAAATTGCTGAGGATGTTTAGGCTTCTATAAAAAAAACGGGCTACCTTTTTAGGAGTAGCCCGTTTACATGTTGGATTTTGTTGCCTATTGAATCTACATTATTATTTTCTTGAGTTGCCAAAGTTAGCCAAGTCAAAAGTCCATCCGGCATAGTAGCGAGCGCCAATAAATGGCGATGCAATTGCTGTTTGGTAGCGTTTGTCGTAAATGTTGGAACCGCCAATTCTAAATGTAGAATAAGCTTTTTCTACTACATAGAATATTGCCATATCTAAAGTAGTATAGCTTTTAATAGTGCCGTCTCCCATTGGCGCTTGCCATTCGTAATTAGGTACCCACTTAAAGTTGGCAGAAAAGCCTAAACCTTTCCAAACTTTAGAAGCGTTTACCCCAATATTTATTTTGTGGCGTGGTGTGTTAAATCCTGTAAGTTGTAAGTTGTCGGCTTGTTTAAAAGGTTTATCGTACAAATCTGCATAGGTATAGTTGATATAAGGAGTAATACCTTTTCCAACATAATAACTAATGCTAAGGTTAGCACCCCATGCCGAAACTGGTTTATCTAAGTTTACATATAATTGTAAAGGTTTGTAGTAGTTGGTATCGCCACCATCGGTTAAGCTGGCATAAATATCATTTTGACCTGTTTCGCTTGCGGTGCCGCTTGCCGGAGCTGCTACTCTGGTGAAGCCTATAAAGCGTTGATAGTAGCTATAGTAGGCAGAAAAATCTATATACAATTTTTTATTTAAGAACTCTCCACGCCAACCCAAATCTACCGTAGTTACTTGTTCCGGTTTTAATGGTTTTACATCAAATGTTTTTAATACTCCGCCTAATTGGTTTTCAACTTGGTCTATAGTGTAGTACTTATTGGTAATAAGGGAGTCTAAAATATCTACGGAACGCTGCGTATATAGGTTTCCGTAGCCATTTAAGTTACCCACCAAGAAGTTATCGCCAATGCTTAGGTATAAATACTGTTCTTGTAGCGTAGGAATTCTAAATGCGCGTGAAGCACTAATACGAATGGTGTTTTGTTTATCGGGAGTAATTACAAAGCTTAATCTTGGTGAAAACTGCACAGGGAAGTTTGAGTTTTTATCTAAGCGAACAGAACCAATAATTCTAAGTTTGTCTTTAGCCAATTTTTTAGAAGCCTGAATAAAGCCGCCCACTTCTTGTACTCTAATCCTTCTGCCGGCAGTATCTTCAAAAATTGTTCCATTTGAATTTGGCAGGTATAAACGGTATGAAGCTCCTGCTAATAAATCTACAGCTTTAATAAAATCGAAAGAGTATTGACCCTCTAAATGAAAGAGCGCACTTTTATCGTAGAAACGTGTTCCTGTTTGTGAATTTGGATCGGAAACCAGTTGGTTGTAAACAGAATCAAATTCGTGCGATCCCCTTTGAATCCAAAAATCGCGTGCATAAGAAAATGCTTGTCCGCGTGCGTTGGCTCTTAAAGGGGCTTTTTGTCTGTCGCCAATACAGTCGGCACAGAAGCCATTTGTTGCAGTATCTAACACGTCAAAGTATTTACCAATCCACTCCGGCAAATAATTTTCTTTAATAGAATGGCGGGTAAGGTAAGCTCCGGTTAATCCTACATTGAATGATTTTCCGGCATCTTCAATAGAAGCGTAAGTTCTAATTACAAAGTTCTTTCCTTTTAATTCAAGTTTAGGGTTGTGGAAAGTAAAGTCTTTAATTTGGTAGCGAGCTGCGCTTTGGTACACGGCTGTTCCATATCCAAATTTATAGGTAGCAGAAAGCTCTAAGTCTTTATTAAAGCGATAATGAGCCGATGCAGAAAATTTAAAACTTTGCGCTTTAGGGTCAATAAGTTCAGGCTCTCTAAAACCGGGAGCTCTTATCTTTACTTTATCGGGGTTTGCCCATGGATTAAAATCTAGCCAGTTGTTTAGTTTTACAAAAGTTTCGTGATCTTCTTGAGTTACATCTGTTCCGGGACCATAAGGCTTTAAAGCATTTTGGCGAAGAATTTTACTTACGTTTACAGAGGTGGGGTTGGTAAGTGTATCTAAATCGCCATAGGTATTTAAGGCAGAATCTTTTGCCAGCCAGTCGTATTCCCAAGTATAGCCACCGGTAAGTTTTATCGCAAACTTTTGGTTTTTGCCAAATGCCTGTGCGTATCGGAATTGAGCATCTACATAAGGGCCGGGTACAGTTTTGTAACCTCCTTTTACTTGAGCTGCAAACCCTTGAAAATCGTATGGGTTTTTTGATGTCATAGAAATAACACCTTGCATAGCATTGGCACCATACAAAGCCGAAGCAGCTCCCGAAATAATCTCTACACTCTCCAAGTCTAAATCATTGGCGCCAACCAAGTTGCCCACCGGAAAATTTAAGCCTGGCGATTCATTATCTGTACCATCTATAAATTGTTTGGTTCTTAATGAACGGGTATCGCTAAAACCTCTAAGGTTTACAACTTGAAAACCTGCAGAGGATGTAACAATATCTATACCTTTAAAGTTGCCTAAACTTTGATAGAAATCGCCCGAAGCAGAATTGGCAATCTCTCTTGCATTCATCTTTTCAATTTGGATAGGAGCTTCTTTTAAAGCCTCGCTTACTCTGGATGAAGTTACCACTACTTCACTACCACCAAAATAAGATGGCTCTAAAGTAATATTATAGACTCCGCCTGCCCCAATTGGAACCTCTTTTGCTTCGTATCCAACATATGAAAACACCAATACTTTAGCAGTTTCAGGAATTTCCAACTTGAATCGTCCATCTAAATCGGTAGTAACACCCGTAGTGGTCCCTTTTATCGAAACGCTAGCACCAATAAGGGCTTCTTTGTTAGCAGCATCCGAAATTTTACCGCTAATGTTTCGTGTTTGGGAATAAGAAAGAATAAATAATAAAGCAAATGCACCTGAAAGGAGAAGTTTTTTCATTACGTCCGTTTTTTTGTTTCGTTTGGTTTTTTGAAAAAGACGGGTGAAAATATAAAAAACATTAAAACGAAAAAGTGTAGCATATCTTTTTTCAATAAGAAGTTGGGTGGTTGCGTAAAATTTTATTTTTCTAAAGAATAAACTTCCAATTTTCAGAATAAGAAATTACTTTTGCGCCCGCTATGGCGACCATAGCTCAGGTGGTTAGAGTAGCGGATTGTGGTTCCGTTGGTCGTGGGTTCGAGTCCCATTGGTCGCCCAAAGGTTGGTATGCTTGCCAGCCTTTTTTATTTTGCACCACTTTTAAATAGAAATAAACGGAAACGAACAATATCATGAGCATAAGAAAAATAAGATTTCGTGAAGCACTTCGCGAAGCTATGAGCGAGGAAATGCGCAACGATTCCCGCGTATTTTTAATGGGTGAAGAAGTATCGGAATACGATGGAGCATATAAAGTAAGCCAAGGCATGTTGGCAGAGTTTGGCGCAAAGCGCGTAATTGATACACCAATAGCAGAACTTGGTTTTGCTGGTATTGGAGTAGGAGCTGCCATGAATGGCACCAAGCCTATTATAGAATTTATGACATGGAATTTTGCCATTTTAGCTTTCGACCAAATTATAAACGGAGCAGCTAAAATGCTTTCTATGAGCGCAGGGGAGTTTGGTTGCCCAATTGTGTTTCGCGGGCCGCAGGGAAGCGCGGGGCAGTTGGCAGCGCAGCACTCGCAAATGCTTACCAATATGTTGGCAAGTGTGCCGGGTTTAAAAGTTATTTCGCCTTCAAATCCTTATGATGCTAAGGGTTTATTGAAAGCTGCCATACGCGATGATGACCCGGTAATGTTTATGGAGAGCGAAATGATGTATTCCGACTTGGGTGAAGTACCGGAGGGCGAATACATTATAGAAATAGGAAAGGCCGATGTAAAACGTGCAGGCACCGATGTTACTTTGGTGAGCTATAATAAAATGATGAAAATAGCTTTGGGTGCTGCCGATGCTTTGGCAGAAAGCGGCATTAACGCAGAAGTAATTGATTTGCGAACCATACGACCACTGGATGTGGAAACTATTTTACAATCGGTGAAGAAAACTAACCGTTTAGTAATAGTAGATGAAAGTTGGCCATTTACTTCAATTGCATCGGAAATAACTTTTCAAGTACAGCGCTATGGTTTCGATTGTTTAGACGCACCTATAAGAAGAGTGTGTGGGGCGGATGCTTCTATGCACTACGCTCCTAATTTGGTAGAGGCATATTTACCATCGGTTGCCAAAGTAGTAGAGGCTGCTAAAGCTGTTTGCTATAAATAGAATTATATATCGTAGTTTAAAACTACCACATTGGTTTTAGGATGGCTTTGGCATGTAAGCACATAACCTTTGGAAATTTCAGAATCGGTGAGGCTTTCGCGGTCGTCCATCACCACATTCCCTTCTAATAATTTAGCACGGCAGGTACAGCAGGCTGCTACCATGCAAGAGTATGGCGGATCGAAACCGGCATCTAATGCGGCATTGAGAACGGTGTCTTTTTCACTCATTTCAAATTCAACCTCATTGCCATCGTAAATGAGTTTTACTTTAGCTTTTCCGGTGAAAGGTTCTGTCGATGGCGTGGTGGTACCTACACTGGCAGCAGTTTTATCTTCATCGGCTTTTGCCGTAAAGTATTCTATATGTATATGTTGTTTGGCAATTCCAAGTTCGTTTAAAGCATTTTCAACCTCTTTCATCATAGGTACCGGACCGCAGATGAAAAACTCGGCATTGGCAAATTGCAGGTTGGTGTTTTCGCGCAGCAGTTGTAATGCCATGTCTTTTAATATAAGACCGCGGTACTTGGCAGTAGATGAAGTTTCATTTAATACATGTATTATATTTAAGCGTGTGGCGTGCTGGATTTGTAGAGCTTGCAACTGTTCTTTAAAAATAATGCTTTGCTCATCGCGGTTGCCATAAAAGAGCGTGATTCTACTGTTGGGTTCTTTCAGTAATACACTTTTTAATATACTGAAAACTGGCGTAATGCCGGAACCTCCGCCAAACAGAACGTAGTGTTTTTGATTGCTTTCGCTTAGTGGAGCATGAAAATTTCCCATAGGTTCCATAACCTCTATTTCATCGCCCACTTTTAAGTGTCTATTTATGAAAGTAGAAGCCTTGCCTCCGGTAACTTCTTTTACGGCAATGGTCATGGGTTCGTTTGCAAATGGGGAACTGCAGAAACTGTAGCTGCGGTTTACAAATTCATTATTTATACTGAGTTTTAAAGTAAGGTACTGCCCGGGAATATATTGGTATTGGTTTTGGAGGCTGGCAGGTACTTCGAATGATACACTTACGCTATCGGGTGTTTCTCTATTTACCGAAGTTACTTTTAGTTTGTTGAATTTGCTCATTGTAAATGTGCGAATAGGTGTTTAGTTTTTAAACAAAGGAGGCTGTTGCACGAACAGCCTTTTGCTATTTGGTATAATGGATAAATTTTATGCCTTTCAATGTGTGTTGGCAGCACAGTAAATACTAACAAAAGTGTTCAAATACCTTTTTTAGATGCTCAGCAATGGTGGCAGCATTGTTGCCTTCAATTTGGTGACGCTCAATAAAGTGAACCAGCTTACCATCTTTAAACAATGCCATTGAAGGCGATGAAGGAGGGTAGGGCAGTGTGTATTCGCGAGCGCGTGCAGTAGCTTCGGTATCAACTCCGGCAAATGCTGTAACTAAATTGGAAGGTAATTTAGCACTTGTTTTTACGGCATCTTGTACTGCGGGGCGGGCAGAGCCTGCTGCGCATCCGCAAACCGAGTTGATAACTAAAAATGTGGTTCCGCTTTGGTTTTGGAGGGCGGCATCTACTTCTGCTGCATTGGTTAATTCTTTAAAGCCCACATCTGTTAAGTCTGCTTTCATGGGCATAACTAAATCTGCTGGATACATATACTTTATATTTTATTGAAATGAAAAATGAGTTGTTGGTTGAATATTTCTTACAAAAATCCGAGTTCTAATTTGGCTTCTTCGCTCATCATATCTTGCCCCCAAGGTGGGTCGAACACTAATTCGAGGGTTACATCTTTTACGCCATTTACGGCTTTAGTTTTTTCTTCCACTTCGCTCGGCAGGGTTTCTGCAACAGGGCAGTTTGGAGAAGTGAGGGTCATTACAATTTCCACTTCAAAAGTGGGAAAAACATTCACTTCGTAAATAAGTCCTAAGTCGTAAATATTTACAGGTATTTCTGGGTCGTAGATGGTTTTTATGACATCTATGATGGCATTTTTTACCTGTTCTTCATTTAATGCTTCCATAATTACACGGCTGCTAAGTTAAGCCGAAAAATGCCTTTACGAAACACCTTGTGGAAAGAAAAGTTAAAAGTAAGCTATTAGGCGGCTTTGAACTTAGTATAAGCTCAAGATTAGGCATACCCCAAATTGAAGGTGGAATGTTTTGTTTTTTCTCTAAAGAGTATATTAAGCAAGGGGAATTTTGCTTCAAGAATGTAAAAAAAATATTAGATGCTATATTCTTTGAAAGCTAGTGATGGCAATGATTTGGAATGGATTGTGAGAGTGTGGGTTTAAGATTTTTGTAACAAAAAAATGGGCTACGCGTAAAGTGTACCAAGCAAGCGTGTGGAAACACACAGTTGCGATTTTAAGTACCGTACCTGTTTTGTTATGAAAAATTTGAAACTCCTCTTTGCAACACTGTTTGCATTTGTGTGTATCGGAATTGCCCATGCACAATCACCATCTTACGTTACAGCCGATTTTAAAGCGCTGAATACTCAGGGATGTTCCCCATTTGTGGTTCTTTTGTTTGACTCCTCTCGGAGCGATAACACAATTACTGCTAGGAGATGGGTGATAACCAATGCCTCGGGCGATACGGTGTTTCAAGATAATGCCAATAAAACTACAATTGGTTTAAACCTAACAGAGGCAGGATGCTATACGGTATCACTTTTATCGGTGAACCGTTTTCAAGTTTCTGACTATAAGGTGAAGCAAGATTATATCTGCGTGAAGCCACGCCCTAAAATTGATTTTACCTTGTCAACTATGGGTGGCTGTCCTCCACTTACTGTAAATTACCAGTGTAATTCGCAGGCGCTGTGCGGAACCATTGATAGCGTAACCATAGATTTTAAAAATGGAACAGTAGAAACTTTTCCTGCTTGCGGAACTTATGCTGCAACTTATACCAACTCTGGAAATTACACGCCTACTTTCTATGTGAAAAATTCTTGTGGTTGCTATGCCGATTCTACTTGGACGGCACCAATAGTTGTTTCACCAAAACCAACAGCCAGTTTTACTGCCACAGGAAGTACTCAAAGTTGCACTGCTCCTTATGCAGTAAGTTTTAGTGCTCAAACACAAGGCCCAAGAGCTAAATACCAATGGTTTGTAGATGGTGTTAGCCAACAAAATAGTACTTCATTAGCGTTTAATTACAATTTTGGTTATGGTGCGCACGATGTTAAGTTGGTTGTAACCGATACAGTAATTGGCTGTTCAGATACATTAAGCAGATTAGATTATGTAGTGGTGGGGCAACCTGCCCAACCTGCATTTACAGCAAGTAAAACATCGGGTTGTACTCCATTGAATGTTGTGCTTAGAAACCAAACTGTGGGCAATGCTACTAACTTAAAATGGGTGATTACAGATGATCAAAACAATGTAGTAGTGCAGCGTTCTGGTTCTCCAGCTTTATTCGATTCTATCGGGTATTCGTTTTCTACGGTAGGAACTTACAATGTATGTTTAATTGCTACTTTTAATGGAGGTTGCATGGATACTTTCTGTGCGCCTAATTTTATTTCTGTAGGTACTTTGCCGAGTTCAGATTTTACAGTTGATAAAACCGCGCATTGTACGGTTCCGGCTACTTCGGTAGCTACTCTAGTTACGCCTTGCGTGGGTTGTACATACAAATGGAGTACTACTGGTTTGCCCATTGCTAATACAGCTTCGTTGAATGCTACTTACACTACATCGGGCAATAAAAATATCAGTGTTACTGTTACCGATGCAAATGGATGTTCTTCTACAACCACAAAAAATTCTATCGTAAAAATTTCAAACCTAAAGGCAATATTATTTAAAACAGGAAAAGGCGGATGTCCTCCATATACTGTTTCATTTGCAGATAGCACTAGAGCTCCGGAACCAATTACAGGTGTTTCATGGAGTTTTCCGGGAGCTAATATTACTTCGGCCACAGGCAAAACACCTCCGGCTGTTACATACAATACTACCGGTGAATATGTGGTAACCATGCAGGTTCAAACCGCTTCTGGCTGTGTGGCTACTGTAAGAGATACCATTCGTGTATCGAATAAGCCAGCAGGTCCATTTACAGTATCTCCAACTACTGTTTGTTATGAAGAAATACCGAACGTGTTTAAGTGGACAGGCAGTGCATTTGATACTTTATTTTGGTCGTTTGGCGATGGCGGAAAAGCCACTACATTGGTAGATTCAATTAGCTATTTCTATCAAGATTTAGGAAACTTCTCTCCATGTGTAATTGCTTCAAAAGATGGTTGTCGTTCAGATTCTATTTGTTTGAACCAAGTTACCATAAATGGCCCTGCTGCTAACTTTAAAGATTCTTCGCACTGTACAAACAGAAAGCAGTTTTACTACTTAAATGATTCTAAACAAGCTACTTCTTATGTTTGGAGTTTTTGCGATGGCACTACCAGTACTCAGTTTAATATGCAGAAGCTTTATGCCGGTTGCGATACATGCAGTGTTAAACTAACTGCTTACAACAGCCAAACAGGATGTACGCACTCTAAAACATTGCTTACTTCGGTTATTTGCCCCGATGCAGATTTTACTGTGAGCGATACTGTGGGTTGTATCAATTTCCGTCCGGTATTTACCAATACTTCATCGAGCAAAACTCAAACCCGTTGGGATTTTAATACTAATAACGGAAGGCAGTATGTGAATGCTGCTCATAGCCCAACCACTCCTAGCAATACTTATACTACTCCGGGTTACTTTGGAGTATCTATGATAAACACCGATGCTAAAGGTTGCCGCGATACCATTACTAAACCTAACTTAATTAAGATAACTAAGGTAACGGCTAATATGAGTGCAAGCGATACTGTTTTTTGTATTCCTAATACAGTAACATTTACCAATACTTCAACTGCGGCTATGTCTTCGGTTGCCCAAAGTGTGTGGTCGTATGGCGATGGCTCTGATGTTGATTCTTCAAACAATGGTTCTCATGAATACACCGTACAAGGTGTGTACCGTCCGGTACTTACTGTGTACAATGAATACGGTTGCCGCGATACAGCTTCAAAACAAATTTTAGCTAATAAAATTGTGGCTGTGGCTACCTTCGATGACAGTACTTGTGTGGGAACTACCAATTTGTTTTCTAACCAATCTACCGGTATAAACCAAGTATATCAATGGCACTTCCCCGGAGGTATTCCTTCTTACTCTATTGGTAGAAATGTGAATGTAGTTTACAATGTAGAAGGTGATTACCCTGTGATGTTGGTAGTGCACGATAATACAGGAACTTGCCGCGATACTTTACGCGATACAATACACGTTTACAATCCAATTGCAAATTATGGATTAAGTCAAAAATATGCACAATGTCCGAACCCACCATTTTTGGTTCAGTTCTATGATTCTTCTAGAAATGATATTGAAAGTTGGGAGTGGGACTTTGGTGATGGAACGCCAATCTCGAACCTAAGAAATCCATCGCATTATTACCACCATGCAGGTGAATTCCCGGTACGCCTTACCGTAAGAACAAACAATGGTTGCGAAGCAACTGTGGTTAAAGATACTGTAAAGGTAGAAGGTCCTTATGCAACAATGACCTTTGCACCACTGCCGGGAATTTGCCCTTGCGATAGTGTGGAATTTACTATTAACACCGTAAGTGCTGTACAAGCCATTTTATTAGATGGTCAAAACTCACCTTACACTTTCCCTCCAATTGTACCATCAGGTACTTTTGATAATCCTGTGGTGTTGAAAAGAAAAGTACAGTTCTGTACTTCAGGTACAGCCAATGCTCAAGTATTAGTGAGCGATGGTGCCGGGTGTAATGTGTTGCTGCAACCGATTCCGGTTCTTATTGATACGCCTTCTACTCATTTCAGCTTTGTAAACAATGTATGCGACTCCGGCAGTGTATGTTTTACAGACAATACCATGTTCTTTACACCGGGTACTGCATTTGCTTCAAGGCTTTGGAACTTTGGAGATGGCAATACCGATACTGTTGCCAACCCATGCCACGTATTTAGTGCGCCTGGTGATTATATGGTTACACTAACTGTTTACAATAACTTGGGTTGCAGTATGAGCGAAACTCAAAAAGTTCATATTCACGCTTCTCCGAAAGTAATGGTTGCTGCCAACGATTCTACAGGATGCGTGCCACAAACAATACAGTTCTCTAATGTTTCTTTAATAGATTCTACTACAGGAATAGCTTCTTTAAGCTGGGATTTTGGAAATGGAAATACTTCAACCGTAGCAAATCCTTCGCAGGCCTATACTGCTGCTGGTTTATACAATGTTAAACTTACCGTAGTAGATAGTTTTGGATGTACAGGAGTAGGTGGGTTAGATATTGCTATCAATGCGTTACCAACAGCACAAGGCACAGGCGACACCACCATTTGTGTGGGCGGTGCTGCACAACTTTCGGGCTTGGGTGGCGTAAACTGTGTGTGGTCGCCAGCGGTGGGCTTAAACAATCCTGCCAGCTGCAATCCGGTAGCTTCTCCGGATAATGATCAACAATATGTTTTAACCGCTATTGATGCAAACGGTTGCCAAGGTACAGATACCGTATTGGTAAGAGTTGCAAAAATAAATGCCAGCTTTACTGCAAACTCAGTTTGTTTCCCTGCTGCTACTCAGTTTTCATACAACGGATCTAATACCAACGGTAACATAGCTTCGTATTTCTACGATTTGGGCGATGGAAATAATGCTGCAACTGCTAACCATGCACATAGCTATACTGCTGCTAATTCATATAGCGTGCGTTTAATTGTTACCGATAATCATGGTTGCCAAGATGATACTATACAGTCTGTAATTGTAAGAGCTACTCCAGTTGCTCAAGCAATTGCCGATACGGTTTGTTTTGGTCAAGCAACTACACTAACCGATGTTTCTAACTTAGGTGGTGCTAATGCCGTAAGCAGAGTTTGGAACGTAGCCAATCAAGTAAAATCAGATTCAATTGTTACTGTTACATTCCCTACTGCCGGTTTATTTACTGCTACTTTAAAAGTAACAAACGATGCTGGTTGCTCAGACAGTACTTCTATCAACATATTTGTGCGCAGTAATCCTGTGGCAGACTTTACCGCAACACAAGCTTGCGAAGGAAAAGCAACAGATTTTACTGCAACAGCACAGAATGGAACAGGTGTTATCAATAGCTTGTTGTGGGATTTTAATACTGTCGTAGCCGGAGCAGATACAGCAGCCGGAACTAACAATGCTCAATATACTTATGCTGCAGCAGGTACTTACCAAGCAGCTTTGCATGTAGCCGATAACTTTGGTTGTGCTCACGATACCGTAAAACAAGTTACAGTGTTTGTATTGCCTCAAGCATTATTTAGCGTGGCTAACAACTGTACCAATGCCACTATTAACTTTGCATCTAATAGCATTGCAGGAAGCAATAGCATTGCTGCTCACAACTGGATATTTGGTACAGGTACACCAGCAACTTCTACTGCCGCAAACCCTGCCATACAAGTTGGAAATGCTCCCGGAAATTATGCAGTACAATTAGTAGTTACAGATACAAAAGGGTGTGCCGATACGCTTAACTCTGCCTTCAGGATTTTTGAAGGACCGCAGGCTAAAATGTTTGTGTACGACTCTACAGTATGTTTAAACAACTGTGTGCAATTAACAAGCCTTTCAACTCCGGGCGAAGGCAGTATTACTACCTACGCATGGGAAATGAATGCAAATGGAACCGTAGATTACACTACCGATAAAGTAGCTTGCCACAAATATGCAACTCCGGGCAATAAAACAGTAAAACTTACTGTGGCAGATGCCAACGGTTGTGTAGATACAGCTACTACCAATATCCAAATCTTATCAATACCAACAGCAGATTTTCAATGGCAAGCTGTGTGCCAAGCCACTCCAATGGCTTTAATTAACCAATCGGTACAGGGCAGTGGTGCATTGCAATCTTGCTTGTGGATTTTCCACGATGGAAGTTTCAATAACTCTTGCAATACCAATAAAGTGTTTACCGTTGGTGGCGACTATCCGGTATCATTTGTAGCCGTAGATGTATTTGGTTGTTCTGATACTGTAAGCAAAATGGTTCATGTTGATGTGCCTACACAGTTAGATGTAAATGCTGGCGATACCACCATCTGTAAAGGTGAGTTGGTAGCCTACAATGTACAAGGTGTGTTCTCTCAAATAGAATGGAAACCTGCTACTTATGTAAGCAACCCTACTGAAGCAAATGTGGTTATCAATCCATCTTCTTCTATTAAATACATTGTTGAAGCTAAAAACGGAGCTTGTAAGCCTGTGTTTGATACCTTAAAAGTAGATGTGATTCAACAAGTACCATTGGCTGTGAGCGCAGCACCAGATAAAGTATTGTTAGGTGTAAATACCAACATTACTGCAGAAATAGGCGGTAAAATAGATAGCATTATTTGGTCGCCAAGCGAAGGTTTAGATTGCTACAACTGCAGCAACCCTAAAGCTACTCCTCAAGCAACCACAACCTACTATGCTACCATCTACTACAGCATGAATGGTGTTACTTGTACACAAACCGATTCTGTATCCATTACAGTATTTGAAAGCTGTGGCGAAAGTCCAATATTCGTACCAAATACCTTTACTCCAAATGGTGATGGTTTAAATGATGGCTTCACTATTCGCGGAGCAGGTATTTCAAGAATCAAAAATTTCCGCATATTCGACCGTTGGGGAAAAATGGTTTTTGCAACAGAGAATGCACCAATCAATTCTGCTGCCGCTTCTTGGTTCGGAACCGATATGGGCGGAAAAGAATTGAATCCGGGAGTATTTGTTTACATGTACGAAATTGTGTGCATGAACAACGAAGTGCTTACAGGAAAAGGAAATATAACTCTAATTAAATAAACCTCTAAACCCTCAAAATCATGAAACTTAAACAAATTGTAAACAACTTTTTATCTATAGAAAAAAATAAAATCACAAAACTTGTACCTATGAAAACAATCTCTACCAAAATTAAAACCCTAGCAGCAGCCATGTTGGTAGCAAGCGGGATGTACGCACAAGATGTACACTTTTCGCAATACACTATGGCACCTATGTTGCTCAATCCGGCTCTCGCAGGCTTGAACCAATGCGATTACCGTGTGGTAGCAAACTTTAGAACTCAATGGACTGCCATAAACGGTTTAAATACATATAGCACAGTTGCAGGAAGTGCAGATTTTACTGTAGGAAAAATTACTAAATACAACAGTTTTGCCGGAGCGGGAATGAACTTTTTTTACGACCAAGCTGGCGACCTTAAATTTAATACCAGCAGGGTAGATTTGAATGCAGCATACCACTTTATGCTTAACCGCAAAGGAACCATGAGCATTAGTGCCGGATTGCAAGGGAGTTTTAATTTTAGAAGAATTGACGCATCCAAAGCTACCTTCGATTCTCAGTGGGATAACAGCACAGGCTCAGTAGATCCCAATGGCGTAAAAGAAACCTTTGGTAGAACCCAAATGATGTTTGGCGATGCCGGTTTTGGATTGTTCTTTTCTGCACTAACCAAAAAAGACCACAATATCTATTTAGGATTTTCATTAACGCACTTGAACCAGCCTAAAATTTCATTCTATCCAAACACTACAGATGCTTCAAATGTAAACGAACGTTTATACATGAAACTGAGCATACATGGCGGAACACAATTGTACATTACCAGAAAATTAGCCGTAACACCTCACTTTATGGCATTGGTGCAAGGACCTTCGCAGCAATACAATATTGGTGCCAACGTAAAAATGAAGTTGAGCAATATTCCTTCAGACCAAACAGCCATTTATTTTGGAGCACAATACCGCGGTTTGTTTTATAGCAAAGGCGGTCCGGTAGATGCTGTTATTCTTTCTACACGTGCCGATTACAAAGGATTTACCTTTGGATTTAGTTACGACATCAACGTATCGAAATTATTGCCGGCTACCAATACTGTTGGCGGACCGGAATTAGTAGTGATGTACCAAGGCTGCTTTAATAAAAAGCCGCGCCCGGGTCATTGTCCTGCACTTTAATCAGTGCTTACAGCAGCAAGTTCATTTGCAAAGCGCTAGCAGGTATTCACCAAGAAATTATTCAACTTTCATAACAGGTACACGCACTCCATTGTTAAAAGGATGGAGTGCTTTTTCACCCAATCTTGAACCGAACTGAACTAAAGACTTTCATAACAGGTACACGCACTCCATTGTTAAAAAGATGGAGTGCTTTTTCACCCAATCTTGAACCGAACTGAACTAAAGACTTTCATAACAGGTACATGCACTCCATTGTTAAAAGGATGGAGTGCTTTTTCACCCAATCTTGAACCGAACTGAACCAAAGACTTTCATAACAGGTACACGCACTCCATTGTTAAAAAGATGGAGTGCTTTTTCACCCAATCTTGAACCGAACCGAACCAAAGACTTTCATAACAGGTACATGCACTCCATTGTTAAAAAGATGGAGTGCTTTTGTTTTAGCCATATATGGAATGTGTCTAAACATTTTACAATCCTTGCCAAATTTCTTTGTGTTTTCTTTTTATTTTCGCCCGCGTTTTAAAAAAGCAATAAATCATAAGCTATAAAATGAAAGACCAATACGAATTAGAACTCAGCCAGTGGATTAGCAACGAGAAAACTGCCTTGGACTTGTTAGATGCAGCCAGCAAACTACAGCTAAACAGAAGTGTGGAACTGGTGCTTTTTAGAAGAAAGTTATTCGATAAAAGAATTACCGAGATTATTAACGATCACGTATATGTTAGAAAATTTTCGGGTATTCCGGTTACTTTAGATATTACACTCAGCCTTACTCAGGCATTGAGTAAGCTAAACCTAGCGCCTTCAAGAATAGACCTTGGCCGCTTGTGTAAAGAATGGTTAGAAGAAGGAAAGAATTTTCCTGATTACGATGCTTTTGTAGCTGAAAAACTGAAAGATTTTATAGGAGCAGAGCGTAAAGTATTAAAGCCACGCGATGTGGTATTGTATGGTTTTGGAAGAATTGGCAGACTTGCCGCCAGAATTTTAATTGAGCACGCAGGCAGCGGTCAGCAGTTGCGCCTAAAGGGAATTGTTACGCGCGAAAGAGGTACCGATGATTTGGAAAAACGCGCATCGCTATTGAGCAAAGATTCTGTGCACGGAAAGTTTGCCGGAGCAGTAGAAGCCGATATGGAAAGCGGAAGCATTGTTATCAATGGACATAAAGTGAAAATGATTTCTGCGGCATCGCCTTCAGAAATAGATTATACAGAATATGGAATCAATGATGCTATCATTATTGATAACACAGGCGTGTGGCGCGATGAAAAAGGTTTGGGCGAACACCTAAAAGCCAAAGGCAGCGATGTAGTATTGCTTACAGCTCCCGGAAAAGGCGATATTCCTAATATCGTTTATGGTGTAAACCACCAAGGATTTTCAACCGAAAAGCAAAAGATATTTACTGCTGCCAGCTGCACTACCAATGCAATTGTTCCGGTAATTAAAGTAATTGAAGATAGTTTAGGTATAGAGCAAGGACACATAGAAACCGTTCATGCTTATACCAACGACCAAAATCTGCTAGATAACTATCACAAGAAATCTCGCAGAGGAAGAGGCGCACCAATCAACATGGTAATTACAGAAACAGGTGCCGGCAAAGCAGTTACCAAAGTTTTCCCACACATGAAAGGAAAGCTAACCTCTAATGCTGTGCGCGTGCCGGTGGCAAATGTTAGTTTGGCAATATTGAGTTTACAAGTTAAAAAGCAAACCACTTTAGAAGAAGTAAATGCCCTGTTGCGCGATGCTTCGCTGTATGGCGAATTGGTGGAGCAGCTCGATTTTTCGGTGAGCGAAGAATTGGTTTCCAGCGATGTAATTGGCAATAGCCATGCTTGCGAAATTGATAGCAAAGCCACTATTGTTGCCGAAGATGGAAAACGTGTGGTAATATATGCTTGGTACGATAACGAGTATGGATATACCTGCCAAGTTGTACGACTGGCAAAGCATTTGGCCGGAGTTAGAAGATTGGTTTATTACTAATAATATAAAAAAGCAGCGCACTTGGAATATACCGAATGCGCTGCTTTAATTTCATAAAAATGGCAGGAAAACTGAAAGCAACCTCCGATAGCAGCAAAATAGAATTTGCAAATGCTGCCAACTATTTGGTGGGTATAGTTGTAAGCGAATATCATGCAGATATTTGTGAGAAACTAAAGAAAGCAGCCGTAGCAACTCTGAAAGCAGCAGGTGTTCATTCCAAAAACATTGTGGTGAAATATGCTCCCGGAGCATACGAAATACCATTGGCTGCACGCTGGCTCTTCGATTCAGGCGATTTTGATGCCATCATCTGCTTAGGCTGTGTAATAAAAGGAGATACTGAGCACGATTTTTATATAAACGATGCCATTGCCAAAAAACTCATGGATATGAGCGTGCAAGATGAAGCTCCATTTGTATTTGGTGTACTTACCGTAAACAGCAAACAGCAAGCCACAGACCGCTCCGGTGGTAAGTTGGGAAACAAAGGCGAAGAATGTGCCTTAGCTGCACTCAAAATGCTTTCTTTGCGCGATACCATTACTGAGTAGTTATGCAACTTTATACAATTGATACCGGGCTGTTTAAACTCGATGGCGGAGCCATGTTTGGCGTGGTTCCCAAAACAATTTGGCAAAAACTTAATGAACCGGATGCCAATAATTTATGTACGTGGGCAATGCGATGCCTACTTATACAAGACGGCAAACAACTTATTCTTATAGACTGTGGCGTGGGTAATAAGCAAAGCGAAAAATTCTTTAGCTATTATGAGCCGCATGGCAGTGCCACTTTAGAACGCAGCCTGAATGCACTTGGTTTCACAAAAGCAGATATTACAGATGTGGTACTTACACACTTGCATTTCGATCATTGCGGTGGAGCCATAGAGCGCGTTGGAGCGCAGTTGTTGCCTGCATTTGCTAATGCCACTTATTGGAGCAACGAAAGCCATTGGGCATGGGCCACACGCCCCAATGCACGTGAGAAAGCCTCTTTTTTATCAGAGAATATTCTGCCGATTCAAGAAAGCGGGCAGTTGAAGTTTATTGAAAATGAAGCCAATAGCATTCATCCCAAAATTACTTTTAAAACAGTAAGCGGACACACAGAGAGCATGCTTATTCCGCATATCAGCTGGAAAGGAAAAACATTGGTGTATTGTGCCGATTTGTTTCCTTCGATGGCACATTTGCCATTGCCTTATGTAATGGCTTACGATACGCGCCCACTGCTAACCTTAGATGAAAAGAAAACATTTTTAGAAGCAGGCGTGCAGCAAGAACATATTTTCTTTTTTGAGCACGATAAACAAGTGGAATGTTGTACTTTACAACAAACAGAAAGAGGCATAAAAGAAAAAGATGTATTTAAGTTAAGCGAGTTGAAGTAGTTTTTTATATTTGCGCCCGCAAAATGGCGAGGTAGCTCAGCTGGTTAGAGCGCAGCACTCATAATGCTGAGGTCGGGGATTCGAGCTCCCCCCTCGCTACTAAAGCTCTCACAAACTTGTGAGGGCTTTTTTATGCCATAAACAGCATGCTTTAAGTAAGAATCGGGCAATTTTAAGCTAGAAGAAAATAGATGGCTTATTATTTTCGCTATTGTTTAATGATGCACAAAATTTCACTTGTTGCCATATTGCTATTGCTTGTTCAACTACTTGTAGCACAAGATAAAAAGGCGTTGAAAGGGCAGGTAATAGATAAAGATTCTCGATATCCCATTATTGGAGCATCGGTAATGGTGGTAGGTTCTAATCCGGTTATTGGAACGCTTACCGATGAAAATGGGTACTACAAATTAGAAGTGCCACTTGGCAGAATATCGCTCAGTGTTTCTTATATTGGCTATAAGAGTGGAGGAGCCAACGATGTATTGGTGGTATCGGGAAAAGAAACCCAAGTAAACATTGCATTAGAAGAAAAAGTAAGTGAAATAAATGAAGTAGTAATAACTGCCAATAAAGAACAAGGTAGGGCAAAGAATGAATTTGCTGCTGTAAGTGCGCGGTCGTTTGATGTAGAACTTACCAGCCGCTTTAGCGGAAATAGAAACGATCCGGCTCGAATGGCATCGAATTTTGCAGGTGTAAGCGGTGCCAACGATGCTCGCAACGATATTATTATTCGGGGAAATTCGCCCATGGGAATGCTGTGGCGGTTAGAGGGTATAAATATTCCAAGCCCTAACCACTTTGGAAGTTTCGGGAGCACCGGAGGGCCGGTAAGTATGCTCAATAATAATACCTTGGCTCATGGCGATTTTTTTACTTCTGCTTTTCCTGCAGAATATGGGAATGCGCTATCGGGCGTATTCGATTTGGCAATGCGGAATGGTAATAAAGACAAGCATGAGTTTTTGTTGCAGCTTGGTTTTAATGGAATAGAAGCAGGTGCTGAAGGACCTTTTCATAAGAAGAAAAGCCAAGCTTCTTTTATGATAAATTACCGCTATTCTACCCTTGCTTTCTTTAAGTTATTAAAGGCAAATTTTGGTACGGGAACTGCTGTGCCACAATATCAAGATTTAAGTTTTAAGGTAGATGTGCCTACTAAAAAAGCAGGCATTTTCAGGTTTTGGGGTTTAGGAGGTTTAAGTTCTATTGAATTGCTTGGCTCCAAGGTAGATTTGGCAAAGAATCCCAATAATTTATATGGCAACGAGAATCAAGATATTTACAATAAAGTGCGCACGGGCGTGTTTGGATTTTCGCACACCTATTTTCTTACAAAAAAATCGTATTACAAGTTAAATCTGGCAGTGTCGCATCAAGGACAGTTTGCCGATATAGATTCTGTAAGCATTGTAAACAGAAGCGATATAGTGCGTGTAAATAAGGTAGCCTTGCTACAAAACAAAGGATCGGCTCATATACTTTACAACAATAAGATAAACGCAAAGAATGTGGTTACGGCAGGTGTAATTGCCGATGTTTTTAATTTAAATTTTAATGATAGTTTAAGAATAGATTCTGTATCGTTTGCGGCAGTAAAAGCAGGTAAAGGCTGGAGTGCACTTATAGAAAGTTATGCCATGTGGCAGCATAAATTCAATACACAGCTTTCGCTCAATACTGGCGTGCATATACAGTATTATACATTAAGCAATAGCGTGGCGCCCGAGCCTCGCGTGAGTTTAAAATATCAGTTTAGAGAAAATCAATTTGTAAGTATCGGATATGGTTTGCATCACCAAATTCAGCCATTGCCAACATACTATAATCACGAAATTGGAGTAGGAGCGAGCAATAAACCCACTAATTTAGGAATGGGTTTTAGCCGCAGCCAACACATAGTGGCAGGTTACGATTTAATGTTCTACAAATCGTTTCACTTAAAAACAGAGGCCTATTTTCAATACATAGATAAAGTGCCAATTGAGCGTTTTAGAAGTTCCTTTAGCATGTTGAATGCCGGAGCAGATTTTGCTACGCCCAACAATACTTATTTAGTAAACAGAGGTGTTGGGTACAATTATGGTTTAGAAGTAACACTCGAAAAGTTTTTTGCTCAGGGATATTATTTTTTACTTACAGGCTCGGTGTTTCAATCGCAATATAAGGGCAGCGATAATGTGTGGCGCAATACGGCTTTCAATGGTTTGTATGTGGTAAATGCGTTGGGAGGCTACGAGTATCGTTTTGGAGGGAAAAAGGATAAAACAAAGCGGCATATTGTAGCTGCCGATGTAAAGGCAACTGTTGCCGGAGGGCGGTATTACACACCTATTGATGAAACGGCCAGCGCAATGGCTCATGCGCAGGTGCTAATAGATTCTTTGGCGTTTTCAAAAAAGTATCAAGATTATTTCAGAATAGATTTAAAGGTGAGTTATAGGATTAGTTTAAAGCGGGTAACGCAGGAATTTTCAACTGATTTTCAAAATTTAGCAAACATTAAAAATATATTTAGAAAAGTGTATAATCCGCGCACTAACTCACTTAACAATGAATATCAGCAAGGATTATTCATTTTGCCGCAGTATCGTTTGCTTTTTTAGCTTTTATTGTTCGCTAATTATTTACATAATTGCGATATAGTAAAATTTAAAAAACAAAATAAAATGAAAAAACAACTACTCTCATTGGCAGCTTTTGCTTGTTCAGCCGTATTATTTGCACAAAATCCTCAGATACAAAATGGTGGCTTTGAAACTTGGCCAAGTAATGCAAAAGCACCATCTAATTGGAGTACCATTGAATCGGCAGCTAACGAAGCCGGAGTGGGAGCATTATTGAGTGGAAAAACATTTAGTTCAAAAGAAACTGCTGCAGGAGCGTATGTAGAAGGTGTGCAGGCCATCAGCATTCAAAATGATGAAATTACAGTGCCAGTGAGCGCAAAAATTCCGGGAACTTTAATGTATGGTAAAATTATTGTCAATGTAGCCGCGCAAACCTTTACGCCAAAAGGAACGCCATTTACAGGCTCTCCCGATGTAATTAAGTTTGCATATAAATATGTTCCGCAGGGTAGCGACTCGGCCTCTTTCTTTGTGCGCTTAACTAAATTCAGCGCATTGGTGGATTCTTCTGAAACCATTGGTGGGGTATTTGAAAATTTAGCAGCTACCAGCACTTGGGATAGCGTTGCGGCTCCAATTGAATACGATTCACTTTTTGCCGGAGGACCGGATTCTGTATTAGTAGGTTTCCTTGCAGGTGGTATGAACAACACCAAAGGCTCTAAACTTTGGGTAGATAACGTTCGCTTTGTTTATAATACCAGCACCGGAATTGTAGAATTACCAATAGAAACACCTACAGTTAAAGTTTATCCTAATCCGGTTGTAAGCACACTTAATTTAGATATAAAAGAAGTTACTCCTAATACTATCATTTCAATTTATGGTTTAGATGGTAAGCAAAATGTTTCTAAAAAATTGGAAGGCAACAGTATTTCAGTAACAGAGCTTGCTGCAGGTCGTTACTTATTCACTATTTCAGCCAATGGAAAAGCAGCAGGAGTTGGCAGTTTCAACGTAATTAAATAATAAAAATCAATATCATTCATGAAGGCAACTAATATTCTTGAAACAATAGGTAATACACCCCACGTAAAGGTTAATCGCTTGTATGGCAATGCCAATGTTTGGATAAAACTAGAAAGAACCAATCCGGGTGGAAGTATTAAAGACCGCATTGCACTTAGCATGATAGAAGATGCTGAAAAACGCGGTTTAATTAAAGCAGGAAGCGTAATTGTGGAGCCTACATCCGGCAATACCGGCATTAGTTTGGCAATGGTGGCAGCCGTAAAAGGTTACAAGATTATTTTGGTTATGCCCGAAAGCATGAGTATTGAAAGAAGACGACTTATGAAAGCCTATGGCGCAACTTTTGAACTTACTCCTCGCGAGAAAGGAATGAAAGGCGCTATAGAAAAGGCACAAGAAATTGTTGCCTCTACACCCAATGCGTGGATGCCACAACAGTTTGATAATCCTGCCAATATTGAGGCGCATGTAAACACTACTGCGCAAGAGATTTTAGCCGATTTTCCAAACGGTGTAGATGTAGTTGTTACAGGCGTTGGTACCGGAGGGCATATTACCGGTATTGCCAAAGTATTGAAAGAGAAATTTCCAAATACAAAAGTATATGCAGTAGAGCCGGCTTTATCTCCGGTAATTAGCGGGGGAAGTCCTGCTCCACACCCTTTGCAAGGACTTGGAGCAGGATTTATTCCTACCAATCTTCAAACAGATTTATTAGATGGTGCAATTTTGGTAACTAAAGATGCCGCTTATGAGTATGCTATCCGCGCTGCTAAAGAAGAGGGCATATTTGCCGGAATTTCAACGGGTGCTACATTGGCGGCTATTGCACAAAAGCTAAGTGAAATTCCGCAGGGCGCAACGGTATTGGGGCTTAATTACGATACCGGAGAGCGTTACCTTTCTATAGAAGGCTTATACGAAGCCTAAACTTTAATTACAATTGATAATAATTGGCTTGGTTACTGCACCGTTGCTTAAATGACCTGCACGGTCTTTAATAAAAACGGTGTAAACCAATGTATCATCGGGGCAACCCGGAGCAGGAGAGCAATTTCGTACCTTGCAGGTAAGTGCCGAAGTAGTAAATTCAATTTCTCCGGAAATGGATGCGTACTTTCCTTTTGCTTCTACATAAGGAAGCGATTTGGCTTCTAAACAACTATCGCGATGGTCTAAAAGAATGAGCGACCAATGGTTGTCTTTAAAGTAGCTGGTATCGGAATATAAATCGCAAGGTTGCGATTGGTAGGTGGGTTTAGAACTGCTTTCGGGACCCAAATCGGCATCGCCATCGGTGAAATTAAGGGTGAAGCGAACGGTGTCGTACTCTTGCACGCGCTCAGCCGATGCCTTTGAAAATTCAATAAATGGTTCTACCGGGTAGGTAGGTGGTTTTTTAGCACACTGCATAAGCAATAGCACTGTAAATAGCACTCCCGAAATCGGCAATATCCTTTTATCTATCATGCGTGCAAGATGAAAAAAAACGATTGAAAAGTTTTCATAAAAATGCATAGTCGTTGGTAATCTATTGTTGCCTTGCTGTTGTAAGAACGTAAATCGTTTAGTTTCGTGCCTTCATTTTTTTTAGGATGGATAAAAGGCTTAGAGCCCACTTGTTTCTTTTGGTGGTGAATTTGTTTTATGGTGCTGGTTTCTCGGTTTCAAAATTGATGATGCCAGCTTTCTTAACGCCTTTTGCTTTTATCTTTATTCGGGTTAGTGTTACGAGTGTGCTGTTTTTACTATTGCAGCGCTTCTTCATTAAAGAGCATATTAAGAGAAAAGATATTCCACTATTAATAGTATCGGCTTTGTTTGGTGTGGTAATAAATCAAGAGATGTTTTTTCTTGGATTGGAGCGAACTACTCCTATAAATGCGGCTCTTATTATGATTATGACACCAATTTTGGTGTTTCTGTTTTCTTTTTTTCTGCGCTATGAAAGGGCAACATGGCAAAAAGTAACGGGCTTGTTTTTTGGTGCAGGTGGGGCTTTTTTAATTATGAGTGGAAAGGGTTTTAACTTTTCATCCGATACACTTTTAGGCGATTTTTTTATTTTGATAAATGCTACTTCGTATGCTGTTTATTTGGTAATAGTTCGGCCTTTAATGAAAGAGTATCATCCGCTTACCGTAATTACTTATGTGTTTTTATTTGGAATGGTGCCGGTTACTGTTTTTGGCATTGGTGATTTTGCAGCCATTCAATGGCAGCACTTTACGGTTGTGGCATGGGGCGGTTTAGTTTTTATTGTGGTGTGCACCACATTTTTGGCGTATTTGCTTAATATATTGGCATTGCGTGAAGTAAGTTCATCGGTAGTGGGAGCGTATATTTATTTGCAGCCGGTGTTGGCAGGCGTAATTGCAATTTGGCTTCAGCAAGATGCCATTACTACCGAAAAAATAATAGCGGCATGCAGTATATTTTTGGGTGTATCGCTGGTGTCGTTTTCGCCAAGTAAATTATTGCATACCACTGCGAAAAATTAGTTTGAAACTTTACAGTACACTTCTATCTTAGCCGCCAATAATTAAACACATATAAAATGAATTTTCCTGCTGGTTTAAAGTATTCTAAAGAACACGAATGGGTAAAAGTAGATGGCAATGTTGCGTTTGTTGGCATCTCGGATTTTGCACAAAAGGAGTTGGGCGATATTGTGTATGTAGATATTGAATCTATTGGAAAATCGTTAGCAAAAGATGCTGTATTTGGTACTGTTGAAGCAGTGAAAACTGTATCGGATTTATATATTCCTGTATCGGGAAAAGTATTGGAAAAAAATGCAGCACTTGATGCACAACCTGAATTGGTAAATTCTGATCCGTATGGCGAAGGTTGGATTATTAAAATTGAACTTTCTGCTCCGGATGAATTGAGTGCATTGATGGATGCCGATGCATACCAAGCACATATTGGTCTTTAGTTTTTACTTAGCCATTTCCATAATTGAATTTTTAGCTTGCCTGCCATAGAAAGTGGTTGGTAAAAGTCGGCTTCGCGGGCAGTAGGTTTATACTGCTTTAGTAAATTGAAGTATTGCTGCCAGTGTGGTTGCAGTAGGGGATCGTTTCCTTCAAGAATTGTACGTATGGTATAGAAATTGAAGTGGATGAAAACAATAGGATAGTTTCCTGCCAGTATTTGGTTTTGTGCTGAGGTGCGCGGGCAGTTTTCAATATTCCAGCCGGCAACGTTGCAGCCTTTATGTTCAAGAATAAGTGTGCTTGGTTCTATAATTGGAAGTAGGTCTAAATATTTTTGGTCATCATACAAACCGCGCCAGTAGTTTTTTTGACAGCGATATAAACAACATGCTGCCCACCATTCTAGTGCATTTTTTGCATCGGAATGTGCGGCAAAAAAACCGGCATTGTACAGTCCGAATTTTAGATTGTTTTCTAACCAAAATTGGTTTTGGGTTGGTGAAAATGAGTAGCGATGCGGAGTTAGCAGTATGCGATTGCTGCTTAATAAATCGAATAAAAATTCGGGATTATTAAAGAATGCAATATCGTTGTCTATGTATATTACTTTTTGCGAATGCTGTAGTAAGTATAGTATAAACACAGGCTTTAAACTCCATCGCAGTTTATCGCCTTTATATTTTAGTATTATAGGAAGTGCCGTGGGATTTGCCAAATCGCTGAGTGCATAAAATTTAATGTGTTCTGTTTTTTTTATGCCGCCCAAGTCGGTAACTAAAACATGCAACTGAAATGGTTGTGTGCAACATTGCAGCAATGTTTGGTACAATGCTTGTACTTTATACAAATAATCTGAAGATGCAATGGTGCAGAAGTGATTCAATGTTTCCTATTGTGGAAGTAAATATAACAACACCTAATTAGCAGCGAAATGGCTTAAATTCTGCATAGTTGCCATGTGGTGATGATGAACATGATAGATGGTGAAATACAACATTTCGCGCATGGTTATTTTTCCCACCAATGGATGCGGAAGCATGAGTTTGTCAAGATCTTCTTCTGATGTTTGGTGAATGTAAGCACATAGCTTTTGTATTTCGTTTTTCAGTTTTGTTTTTAGTTCAGTTCCTTTTGGGTAAGTGGAGTTGTTGGGTATATAACTGCGGGTTGCCTTCCCACCATTTTTTAAAACGAGTAAATAGGCGTTTACCAATTCTTCATAAGTTCTGCTTTTGTGTGTTGCTTTTCCGCCAATAAGTCGAACAATAAATTGTGGTAGTATGAATGCCAACTTTACGGGTTTTACACTCAAATAAATGTGTTCAAGTTGTTGCCCTGCGGTCCATTTTTTATCGAAACTGTAACGAAGTTGCTCTTCGGTTAAAGTATCTAAGTAAGCAATGAATGCAAGATAATTTTCGTTGAGCTGCTTAATGATAGTTGGTTTATCCATATCGTTTTTTTTAGAAGAGAATAAATGCTTTTGGAGCATTATTGCTTTATGAGTTTATGTGTAGTGCATTGGTTGTGTTCGGTATGTATTTGAATTAAATAAATGCCATTGGTTAAGTAGTCAACCGATATTTTTTCATTGAATTTTGCACTGCCTGTTTTCACTACCGCCCCAACCATATTTAATATGCTGAAGGTAAATTTTTCCATTGATGTTTCGTTGCTTTTTATTGCGAAAAAGTCTTTTGTGGGTGTGGGAAGAATATGTAGATTGATAGGAGAGGTATTGCTTTCGTTTATTGCTAAAGGCGAAAATGAAATGCGTATTGCATTGCTAGTTTGTGAGCCGCCAACCACGCAATTGGTTCCGCTGCTTATTACACATACAATGGTGTCGCCATTGTTTAGTGTGCTATCGGAATAAGTTGGAGCGTTGGTACCTACCGGTAAGTTATTTTTTAACCATTGGTAGTTTGGAATTGGATTGTAAGAGTTTATATACCCACTTTTTAAGGTTGAGTAGAATGTAACTTTTGTTCCGGTATTGATGTTGCTGTTAGGGAATGCAGCAATATCAATAGATGCGCAATACAATTCTAATGGATCACTTATTGATGGACTACAATCGCAACTATCGCCAATATTGTCGGCATCAATATCTTCTTGGTAGGGGTTATAGGTGTATGGACACATATCAGAAACATCAGCAGCATTATCGCCATCGGCATCGGCAACTACATTTAATATTGAGGTTCCCGAGTGTGTGGCATAAGTAGCTTGTATGGTTGTAGCTCCAACGGCTGTTATAGTAGATTCTCCTTGTGTACTTACTGTATTGCTTATGGTTGCAATAGATGTATTACTGCTAAGCCATACTACTGAATCTGAAATATCTTTAGTAGAATTATCGGAATAAACACCAATTGCTTTAAAGCGTAGTTTGGTGCCGTTTCCGGTTGTTGGGTTAATAGGTATTACGCTTACAGATATTAAAGTTTGGCAAATTGAAAACTTAAAGAGAATTGTAAGTACGAGGGTTAGTGTATTTTTTGTAAAGTTAAAGTTCATATAGTCTTGCTTTTTATTGCGAAAAATTTCGAGTTGAAAATACATCTTGTTTCTAAACTGATTGCACTATTCTTTTGATGTTGTACAGAAAAGAATTTGAGTTTAATTCTAACCTATAGCCTTTGTATAAGATTCTTTTAAATTACTTTTTCTATTTATGAAGAATAGAATTTAATTCTATCAACGCAATAAACGGAGAGAAGCAACGTATAATAGGGAGTTATTTTTAGGAGGAAATTTATTGGCTGTTTTTTAACTACGAAAGAACCTAAGTATATTCCTTTTCTAAAGATATATTTTTTCATCCATTAAATTAAAAGTATGAACACACTAAGATTCTGTTGCATCTTTGCCTTGGCATTGGGTTTGACACATTGTAAAAAGGATGACAGTACCCAAAATTCGGAGACTGTTCCCGAGGTGTACAAAAAAATATATGGTGCCACCAGCATTACTTCCGATGGTACGTATGTTTACATAAAAACCCAAGGTACGCCCGATCATAAAAGTGTTTATTATCCTTCGAGCAATAGTTTATACGAAAACTTTTCCGGTACTACATTTGGTGGAAACACTTTTCATAAGAATCCTAACTCTATTTCATCCAAAAGTTATACGTTTAAAATTCCACAAAATCCTGAGGTTGCTTCCAATCATGCAGCCACTCCTCTAGGACCCATTGGTGTTTCGTTGAATGGTGTTCCGTTTTTTAACCAATATGCAGGGCCTAATCAGCCGCTTACAAACGAAGTAGTTTCTTTCGACCAATGGTGGGGACATCCTGCACAAAATGGCGATTATCATTATCATGTAGAGCCAACTTATTTAACAACGGTGAAGGAAAGCAAATCTGCATTGTTGGGCTTTCTCTTAGATGGTTTTCCTGTGTATGGGCCAGAGGAAAATGGCGCTGCTGTTGATGCTAGCAGTTTAGATGCGTATCACGGACATGTTGGTAAAACTGCAGATTATCCAAACGGTATTTATCACTATCATATCACAGATACCGATCCTTACATAAACGGCAATGGTTTTTATGGTACGGCAGGTACTGTTTCTCAGTAGCCTACTTTTGCTTGGGGCTTGCGGTAAGCAGGCTGAGTTTAAATGCTTTAATACAGATTCGCTGCGCTTAGAGTTCCGAAATGGAGTTGCGTATCATAACAATGTGCCATTCACAGGAACTGTATTTGAACTAAATAAAGCAAATGATACTGTTTTAATTCGTACATGGAACAAAGGGAAAGAGCATGGCGAATGGAAGCATTTTTATTCTAACGGACAGTTGGCTGAACTCCGCTATTTTAAGAATGGAACAAAAGTAGATACTCTAAAACGTTGGTGGGAGAGTGGGCAAGCGCAATTGCAGTGCTCATTTAAGAATGGTGAATATCATGGTTTATTGCAAGAATGGAATAAAGATGGTCTTCTTACCAAGGAAATGCATTACAACGAAGGTTATGAAAATGGCAGTCAAAAAATGTATTACAACAATGGGAAAGTTAGGTGCAATTATGTGGTGAAAGATGGCAAGCGCATTGGATTGTTGGGAACTAAAAATTGTGTAAATGTATCGGATAGTATTTTTAAGTAGAAGTGCAATGTTGTTGTTCTGCCTAAGCATTTTTGCCTGCAATACCAAGCAGGCTAGATTGCCCTATTACAATACGCCCGATTTTACCCCCAGCTTTTTAGAAAATGATGCGCAAGTAATGGATAGCATTATGCATCAAATAGAAGATTTTGCGTTTGTAAATCAAGATGGAAAACTGGTTTCAGAAAAATCGATTGAAGGAAAAATTCATGTTGCCAGTTTTATTTTTACCTCGTGCAGAGGTATTTGCCCAACCATGACACAGCACCTCAAAAAGGCAAGTACTTATTTTGAGAAAGACAGCAATGTTGTATTTCTTTCTTTTAGCGTAACGCCTTGGATGGATAGCACAGCAGTGCTTAAGGCATACAAATTGCGTTACAACATATCTAACCCTAATTGGCATTTTCTTACAGGTAGAAAGGATGCTATTTACCATCTTGCCAGAACCTCTTATTTTGCTGAAGAAGATTTAGGATTTACTAAAGACAGTACAGATTTTTTGCATACCGAACACCTGTTACTTATTGATAAAACCAAGCGATTGCGCGGTGTATATAATGGAACACTACAGTTGGATATTGAAAATTTGATGGCTGATATTAAAGCACTTTCGGCAGAAAAGTGAGTGCAAAATTGGCTTTAGTTCATAAATGCCCACTTTTTTTTGACTCAAATAGCCGAGTTCACAATTCTGAATTTCGTCAAGTTCAAAACTTATATCATCAAGGTCTCTGTTGTTAGATAAAACGTCTAAAATTTCATTGTAATGTAGGCATTGTTTAAAGCGTATAGACGCTAAGTTTGGTATAGTGTTTCTCTTCCCATTTAGGGTTCATTTTATATGTGCGAAATCTACTTTGTGTGTGAAGTATTCAAGCCCCAGTATGAGTAAAATGGCACTGATATTGTTTACTTTTTGTATTAAAGATAATAAGCCCCACTCAGCTGAAATATATAAGTAGGTTGCGAAGTAGAATATGAGTATGCACAAAACAGCATAGTATTTAAAGAAGAGTAGGTTAGATTTTAAAACATACACGGTAATGCAAATAATACATGCCCAAAACAAGTTGGCTGAAATGGCCAGCATAAGATCATGAAAGGGAGTTACAACCAAAAATGTACATGGCATGGTTAGCACACCAACGTACTTTATGAAGTTTGAAGCAACTTTATTGGGTACCTTTTGCGACATGTTTACAAAAAATATGGCACAGCTTATTGAGTAAAAAAACATACCTGTGTAAGCCCAGTATCTAGATGTATTTACAGTTCCGTTTAATGCCTTTGCTCCAAATAAGTTACTGAAAAAGTTATTTGCCCAATCGAAGCCAATGGAATTTTTGTCTTGGAAGGTGCCTCCCGGATAAACAGCTATTGCTACAAGCATAAAGAGTAGCGAGATGCTGATGCCTATTAAAACTGCGTACTTTTTTAGTATCCCCATTTTAATATACAAGATTTCTAAACGATATATGGTTGTGCTTTTCCATGCTTACCCATTTTTTTATTGTTTGCTCAAAATCTAAGAAAAACTTATTTGTGTCTTTTTCAAAATTGCTTGGGTTTTTGTTGCTTGCTTGCAAGCGTTGCAACTTCTTGTATGCGTTTTTCCCTTGTTTCTGCTCGTTTGGCAAGTACAATCCATTGCAGCAATGCCTTTTTGGTAGATTTACTTAAGCTCAAAAAAAAGTTCATGGCATTTGCATGTGCCGTTAGTGCTTCTTTTAGGTCTGCTGGTATTTCTAATGCTTCAACGCTGTCTAAAATACACCATGAGCCATTTTGTTTTGCAATTTGAATGCACGCTAGACCTGCATGAGTCATAAGTCCTTTTTCAATAAGGATAGATACTTTCTGCTTGTTTATTTTAGACCAAGTGCTGTTGGGTTTTCGCTTGCTAAAAAATTGGATGGTTCTTTCTTCATCCAGTGTTTTCTTTATACTGTCAATCCAACCAAAGCATAAGGCTTCATCTACGGCATCGCTCCAAGTTACGCTAGGTTTGTTGGTACTTTGTTTATACATAATGAGCCAAACGGCATCTTTATGAACATGGTTTTTTGCCAACCAATTTCTCCACTGCTCTTTAGTTTTGGGGTAATAGTGTTCTATTTCGCTGATAGACATTTTTATTTCATTACAGCAATGATAATACTAACAATTAAAATTCCGGTTAGGTGATATGCGCCACTAATAACTCCATAATAAATTGGACGTGGCATATTGGGGTTTATAGCAATATTTATAGTGTTTGCCACCAAGAATCCAATGCCAATAACCAATGCAAATTCAATGGCAGAACTGATAGAAGAAATGTTTAGTGCATACATCAATAATGCACTGGCAATTGTTATTACAAATGAACAAATGGCAGGGCCAATAATAAAAATAGGAGCAGGTTTTTTAGGTAGGCTGTTTTCCTTGCCAAGCGATATGGCATACTGCTTTTTGAAGAATAAAGTGAACCATAGTGCACCAAGCATATAGTATGCAATAAATGCAATTAAAGCACTCGCCCAATTTAGATTTGCTAATTGATTAAGCATGATTTTTTCATTTTAAGTTACTTGTCGTTATTGACGGTGCAAACATAAAATGGGGCTGCGACAGCCCTGTGTCAGGGGTGAAAGATATATTAGTGGTAACGGTCAAAATATTCTTGGAGCGTCATTTTATGAGGCGTAAATTTTTCATCCAAAGTATGGAGAGTGCTAATTCTATCTAATCTGAAAAAGCGAAATTCTTTTCTTGAGCGGCACCATGCAATTAGTAACCAATTTTCTGTTGTGCTGATAAGTGCAAATGGCTCTACTATTCGGTTTGATGTTTTATGCTGCTCGTTGGTATAGGTTATTTTTATGAGCAAAAAGTTGGTGAGTGCATGTTGTAGCTCAGAAATATTGTTGCTGTTTCTTTCTCTATTTACATTTAGTTCAAACCGTGTTCTATCGGCAAGTAGGTTAGCTTTGTCTTTATCTGTTTGTCTTAGTACAGCTTTTATTTTATCAATAGCTTCAGAATAGTCTTTAATAAATGAGGCATCTTTGTTTTTTAGTACTAACTGTTCGGCAAGTATTAAAGCATTTGCTTGGCTTTGGGTAAACATAATTGGTGGTATTTTATAGCCATCCATTAAGGAATAGCCCTTTCCTTCTTCGGTAAGAATAGGAACGCCTGCTTGCTCCAGCGCCCGAATATCTCTATAAATGGTGCGAATGCTTACATTGAACTTATTTGCCAATGCAGTTGCAGTTACAAGCCGTTTGCTTTGCAATTGAAGTAGAATAGCTGTAAGTCTAGAAAGTCTTTTAGTATCGTTATCGTTCATTAGTTAAATGCTGGTCTTTGCTTTTGGTGCAGTTTATCAAAATGGCTACCAACAGCTTCTATCCTTGCGTTTGGGCTGGGAGTAGGATACGCTAAACTGCCTGCTTGGCACGAATGTATGAAAGAAAACTACACTTCAAATCAACAACTACAACCCGCTTGCACAAAGCCAATGTTGGCAGATATCACGCTCTTTGGAGGTGTGGTTATCGTTAAAATACAGCTATATGTAAAGAATTATTTCTTTATGATGTCTATGAATTTCCTTATCACAAGAAACCATCCTGTTGAAGTGAAGAGTATAACGTGAATCGTTTTCAATCCAAATGTTATAAATGCTATAGTGATTGAAGTTACAACAACAAAAAGAAGTAACAATTTCCAATTATCACTCATGTCCTGAAATAGGTTTTGGTACGCCCCCCCCAAAAAATACGGTTTAAAAGTAGATAAAGGTTTAACTAAAAAAAAACTGTAAGCAATGAAAAAGGTAAATTTGGTTTCCCTACATTTTTTGTTTTTTCTCAGCCAGCACTATTTTTCATCACCAATTGGTTAAGCTAAAACTATTTTAGGACTAGACAGATTAGTTTTGGGTGATGTAAGTTGCGGAAAGGGTTGATTTTGTTGGGTTTGTTTAAAATGGGGTGGGAAGTATTTAAGAAACTGTGGCGGGGATTTGAATGGATGCTGATTAGTTTGTGATTACCTGTTTTAGTAGTTGGTCTTTTTTATCGAAGACTAGGATAATAACGTAAGGAATGTTGTCTGATAGTTTAATTTTTTTGGATTTGTATTGGCAGTATTCTTTATTGCGAACGAAATAGTATTGCTTGATGGTAGTGTCTGTTTTGATAGTGGCATCGGGTTTGGGGAATATTGTGTTTAACTTTTGTCTTGTGACTTCAACTTGCGGACAACTATGGTTGTTTAAAGCCTGAATGCGGCTTAGGAAAGTTCGATTTAGTTCCTTATTTTGAAAATTA
>JAHBTS010000006.1:0-22500 GCA_019638515.1 Chitinophagales bacterium
CATCAAATCCATTTTGCTGAATCGCCAGTGGGTTGGTTAGGTTGCCTACATTAAACACTCGGTAATAAGCACTATTGGTTGAGTTATTCAAATAATCGCCATCCTCATTACCCAACAAAGCATAATCTGAATACTTGGTTAAGTATAAAGCATTCATACTGGTGATATCATCATCTTCGGTGCAATGGTTGCCGTTTACATTATTTGCAGCTGCATTGGCAACCAAAGTATCAAAATCAGCTTGGCTAAAATATAGGCGCAGCGATACATCGGTTGGATTGGCATTACCATCTTGGAATTTTGTACTTGGATCCGGATAAGAGCCAGATTTCACTACAAAGTGCCTGCGCATAGCTGCAATTGGTGTACCTACACAAACTGCGCCACTATTTGGCACTGTTGGTGAAGTAGCTTCTCTATATGATGTTACAGTTACTGTACCTAAATCTACGCCATTATCTTTTACAGAAGCTATTACTTCGCTTGCCGAACCTTGCTTTCTAAAGTGTACCCACTCATCAAAACCTTTCAAAATACATTGGCTTTGGGCATTACCCGCTACCAATACATTTGGAAGTGTGGTTGGCAAACCAGTATTCTTACCAAGGGTAGATGTAGCTTTACAACCGTTGGCATCGGTAACTTCAAATGTATGGGTTCCTGCACCCATCGGTGTTCTGTATATTTTCAACACATCACCTGCCGATGCATAAATATTAGCAGCACCGCCACTAATATCGTTTACAACATAAGTAGGCGCTCCACCAGATGCGCTGGTGTAAATATAATCCCACTCTCCTCCGCCTACTGTTCCGGCACAATCTTCCATAGTGCTGGTAAGCGATGGTGTTGGCAATATAGTGAGTTCCACCTCATCAGATGCCGCTGCACAGCCCGAACCACTTCTGTTATAAGTAACTTTAAATTTATACAACTTATCTAAAGTATTATCAGGGTTGGTTAATGGTGCTGTATGCAACGAATCGTTTATAGCTCCGCTTATATTGCTATAGGTTGATGTACCGTAATCGAATATGGCCCATTGGTAAGTAATTGTTCCACTGCCGCCTCCGCTAATGCTTGTATTCAATACAAACACATCATTGTTACAACCTACCGAGTCATTTCCTTCAGGAAGTATTGTAATAGCTGGTGCTGAATTTACAACCACAGTTGTATATCCTGAATTACCTGCTGCACAAGCTCCACTTTGCACTACTGCTCTATAATCCCAAGTTCCTGTAGAAGTTGGAACTTCACTATATGTAGTATTAGTGTCTGCAATATCGCTCCAGCCTCCACCGTTAAGCTGCTTTTGCCATTTTACTACCGCTCCGGTATTGCCCGATAAGGTAAGTGTACCGGTATTGCTACCTAAACAAAGCGGTGTAGTACCTCCTGTTACACTACCTGCAACAGTTTGTGGTGAAACAGTAACAACAACCGTATTAGAAATTGCCGAACCACACGGCCAGTCTGTAACCTGCGCCCTAAAGTATTTAGTAGAGGTTAATGTTCCTACTAAAGCACCTGTTAATGTAGAACTTGTGCCACCCGGGATATTGATTAGCCCAACTGTAAAACCGGCATCATCTGCCTGTTGCCATTGGATATTACCATTAGAGCCACTCAAGGTTATATCTGCTGGTTGCGAACCGGTACAAATGCCTTGATTAGCAGAAGCCGTACCTGCAACACTGTTCTTAACATCAATCATTTGAACTGTAGAAGTTGCCGAAGGACAAACACCACTTGTTACAATGGCTCTATAATATCTATCGGCAGTTAAAGCAGGTGTGTTGTAAGATGTAGAAGTTGCGCCCGGTATATTTGTCCAAGTGCTTCCATCTGGCGAATCTTGCCATTGCACGCTACCTGTGTTTCCTCCAAGTAAAAGAGTAGTAGATTGTCCTGTACAAATAGTAGGACCATTACCACTGGTACCGGCAATACCGCCAACCGATGTTGGATTAACCGTTAATAGAGCTGCAACCGTTGTAGCAGCCGGAGCACAGCCACCCGACACAACTACTCGATAGTTGTATCCATTTACAGAAGTTGGTGTTCCGGTAAGCGTAAGTGTACTTGAACTATTAAAACCTCCATAAGTTGGATTAGAACCTGCTGCAGTGATATTAGACCATCCCAAGCCATCATTTACTTGCCACTGGTAACTCAGTGTTCCGTATCCACTTGCTACCACAGAAAAACTGGTATTATCGCCATTGCAAATAGTAGAAGCCTGCGGATTGGTAGTTACAGAAGGTGCTGCATTTACATTTAAAGTTGCACCATTTGAAGTAACACCCGGCACACATGTACCTGAAACAACCACTCTGTACATCCAACCATTATTGGCATTGGTTACGCCATTTACATTTAATGTTGCAGAAGAATTAAATCCTGCATACGTTGGATTAGAACCTGCGGCTGTAATATCATTCCAAAGACCTCCACCATTGGTACTCACCTGCCATTGATAGGTTAAACCCGCACCACTAGCCACTACAGTAAAGCTTGTGTTTGTTTGCTCACAAACAGTACTGTTTATCGGATGAGTAGAAATAGATGGAGAAGGTGTTTGCGAAACTGTTGCAGTTTGTATTGCCGAACAACCACTTCCACCTTCGGTAACAGTTACCTGATATGTTTGAAATGCTGAAACTGTAATAGAAGCACTCACCGCTGCATTAGACCATAAATAAGAGAAGCTACCGTTACCAACTCCTCCACCCGAAGTGGTTGATGCTGTTAAAGTAGTGCTTCCACCACTACATATTGCAAGCCCCGGATTAGCCGTAATTACAACATTCGGCTGTCCATTTATGGATATACTTTGTGTGCGTGCAGTTCCGTTACCACATGTATTACTTGGTGTAACAGAAAGATTGCCAGTACCTGCTCCGCCCCACTTAACCGAAATCGAATTGCTACCTTGCCCACTCTGAATGGTACCTCCTGTAACACTCCATGTATAAGTAACACCACTCACATTAGTTACAGCGTACGAAACCGTTGAATTGGCACAGGCAAATGTATTTGGTGTAATTACAGAAGGTTGTGCCGGAACCGAAGCCACTGTAAACTCCGCATATACCGGAATAGACCAACCACAACAATTTTCATATACTCTTAGCCTTACTTGATAAGTAGCACCTTGTACCCACCCGCCAAATGGAGGATTGATTGTACCAGGATTTTGGCTTGAAGAAGATGCAACCGGAGAAGAAGGTGTTGCCTTATTAGCAATTTGCCATTCATATTGATCGGCAGTATATGCTGTTCCAATTGCAATGGAAGTATTAGGGCAAACTGTTGCCGGAATACCCGATACATCAATTGTAGGCAATGTTCTGCTGTTGTATATTTGAATAAAGTTTCTCAATGTAACACCAGCTACAACTATATCTTTTGTACCTGTTGTAGTGTAATAAACAGAAATTGTATTTTGACCATTATTGTAAGAAGAAGTGCTACTAGTTAAATTATTGGTAAATGTTGGATTAGAGCTAACACTCCAGCTTCCGGTTGTTTTAGTAAGTATAATTTCTGAATTGGTACAACCACGGTAAACGTTAGCAGTAACCTGACCATTATTAGGTATAGATGTACCACTCTGAGTTACACTAGCACCGTTTAACTGTACTAATACTTGCGAAACACCATTGGCACCTTGTTGTCCGGTTCCACCAGTTCCACCTTTTCCGCCTTTTCCTCCGGTTCCCCCAATTGCCTTAGGCGAACAACTACCCGTAGAAGAGTGACCAGCAGCACCATTAGCACCATCCACACCTGGGCGCCCAACAGCGCCTGCGCCACCACCACCACCACTGCCAGATGTTAAGCTACAATCAACCAATGTTCCACTTCCGCCCCAAGCATATACCGCAAAACTTCCTCCACCACCATTTCCACCGGCTCCACCTCCACCTCCGGCACCTCCGGCACCTCCATCTCCACCCTTAGAATCGCCTCCTTGTGAGCAAGTACAGTCTGTACCCATAGCGCCATTACCACCACTACCGCCACCACCACCACCAGCGCCACTATATCCCACACTACCATTTACAGGTAAAAAATAATTAGTACTTACTGTAGCCGTAGCCTGAGACATTCCACCTCCATTATTACCCGCACCTCCTGGATATCCATTTGATGCGGTACAAGATTCAGCATCGCAGCCGAACCAGTTACAATCACTTGAAGTACATCCTGCGCCACCACCACCACCACTGCCACCACCTGCACCGCCACTACCGTTACTTCCGGTATAGCCTGCACCACCATTACAGCCTGTGGCTTCACAACCTGCAGCGCTACCAATACAAGGATTGGTTCCGCCACTACCACCCGAAGCTCCACCTCCGGCAGTTCCATTGTACACCCCTGCTACTCCGGCACTTGCAGCTCCGGTTGTTATATTACATCTGCTTATGGTATATCCTGTTCGACCATTTAAATAAACTCCATATACAGAACGACCTCTATTATTTGTTGTACCGGATGCGCCTGAAGGTAATACGCTAATATTTAAATCTTTTAGAATAAAATTATTTCCCGATGGCTCTATACCAATATGGTGTCCAACCAAATTTCCACTAACTGTTTGTGTTTCTAATGGCGGATTTATTGTAATAGTAGATGGAGCAGCAGTATTCTTCACCCAATCACTTCCTGATACCGAATAGCTACCATCTATAGTAATTCCTGCCGGAACAACCACTTTTTGGCTTATAGTATATGAGCCACCTAACACCAATACATGATTACGAGAAGGATTGCCATTATATATACTTATTGCCTGAACAATAGACTGCACCGGGCATGCTTTAGTTCCTAATGTACCATTGGGATCGCCATAAGGTGCTACATAAATATAACCACAATCGCCCACCGCCTGTCCATTTGGAGGGAAGTTTATAGTTACACTTTGAGAAGCAGATTCGCAACCGTTGCTATCCTTAACTTTTAATATAACTGTTGAATTATTAGCTAATCCTAAAAACTCATTACTTCCTTGGTAAGCGCCACCTCCATTACTACTATAAGTGTATGAACCCGTACCGCCTGAAGCAATAATGGTAACAGTAGCAGATACATAACTATTACCGGAGCAAACATATCCTACCGAATATGTAAAGCCAACTGCACTCGGTTCAGACAGTGTAGTACTTCCTACAATTGTACAAGAGTTGGCATCTGTAACTGTAACTTGGTATGTTCCTGCCGAGCGAGCAGTTATTTGATTGGTAAGAACACCTGTACTCCAAGCATACGAATATGTGGCATTAGGTCCTCCTGTTGGGGTAACTGTAGAAGTTCCATCTGATGAACCATTGCATGAAACATTAAACCCATTATAGTTTGAATTAGTAAAGCTAAGAGCCAATGCCGGTGGCTGAGTTAATGTAGCTGTAAATGAAGCTGCACATCCTCCGGCATCTGTTGCTGTTACAGAATAAGCTCCGGCTTGCAACCCTGTAATTGTATTACTTTGTGCATTTACTGTATTTACAGCACCGGTAGACCATGCATACTGAATTGGGTAAGCAGTAGTACCTACACTAATAGTTAATGCGCCATTACTACCTCCATTACAACTTACTCCATAACCATTGTATGCACTGGTAGTTAATGAACCAGAGAAAGGCGTGGTAATTGTAATGGTAACTTTTACAGTACTAGCACTGCTACAGCCTGTAGTAGCATTATAGGTTTCTACAACAATATCGTATGTACCCGGATTTTGCGTAAGTGGATTGCTGTTAGTGTTATATGCAGAACCAGAGCCCAGCAAAACGCCTCCAACAGAGTTTAACCAAAAACGACAGGTAGTACCTCCGGTTCCTGGAGTAGCATTGATAGTACCTGAACCACATGCAGACATACTAAAATCAACAGTATCTCCACCCACAACAGGTACGCCTACAAATGGCACCACCACAGAGCCTGTTCTAGTTTGGCTATTACAAGAGTTAGCTGCCGCATATACCGAATAACTAAAGGTTCCTTGCGCAGCATTAGTTACCGTAATACTCTCTGCTGTAGTAGTAAGTGCCGGTGTTACCGAGCCACTGGAAACCGTCCAAGTATATGTATAAAAATTCACATCGCTACTCCAGTTTGCTCCTTGCAACGTAGCCGTACAGCTGCCACATGCAGCAGAGCCAGTAGCACTATTAGTACCAGCACCATCCATTTTAAAGTAAGCAACCATACTATTCCAATTTGGATGACCACTAGTAATACCTTGTGTCATATAATTGCTAATGGTATTTTGCGGCAGTGCCACATTCCATATTCTTACTTCATCTATTTCTCCAAAGGCCTGCCCCCCGCCTTGATAATTACCAACAGCCACCACATTATCGATTGCTTGAGAGTTGGCAATACCTACTTTTACGCCATCTACATAAAATGCAGTTTTACCTCCGGAGCCAACGGCTGCTATATGATGCCAACCCGAAGCAATATTGCTGACAATGTTAAATCCACTGCTATAAAAACCTCCGTTATACACACCTATTTCACCAGAAGTTCCAGCCTGTTTACTAATAATAATATGATGGTTGGCGGTACCTCTTACCAGCGTGTTCCAGCCCCCTGCATTAGCAGGTAAAGTAGAAGCATTGTACCAAGTTTCAATTGTCCAATTACTTCCTAATGCCAAATTAGAAGTACCCGGATTGGCACATGTTCCACCGCCTACACACAACCAATTGTTGCCCGTAGCTGTTAGTTTTTTTCCTGCCGGAGCCATGCTACTAGTAGTAAATGTCATGGAATTACAAGCAGGTGTAGCCGGATTAGTTACCAATGGTGCCGGATATGAAGTTAATGCTACCGATGGGGCTGAACTACTTGCTCTATTTCCTGCCGCATCTGCTGCTTGGAAGGTACGAGTGTTTCCATTACTATAAGTTTGATAAGCTTGATGCGATACAATTGGAGAGCTCAGGTTGTATTTAAAAGCAAGGTATCCTTCTACCAATTGCCTTTCACTATTAGTAAGCACACGATTGTAATAAATTACTTCACATACTTCTCCGTTAGACATTTCATTCAATCCTCCGCTATAGCCATTTAGCTGTATTACACCCGGAGCGTTAGGTGTACCAGCAGTACCTGTGGCTATTACATTTCCATAATCATAAAAAACAGTGCCATTGCCTCCGGTACCGGAGCTACTTATGCTATACATGTGTGCCACCGAATTAACGGATGTAGAAGAACCAGCTATCCAATTATTTGTATAAGCTCTATCTACATACCCACCCCAGTAGCCCAATAGCCAGTTGGTACTTGCAGAAGAAAGTAAACGAGCATTAGTACCTCCGCTGAGCCTACTTACCGTAAACATTGTATATGCAACATTTCCACCTCCTCCAATATTAGTAAGGTTGGTCATATACTGACTGGTATTAAAGGTTAAAGAAGGTCTGCCATTAAAATTGGCATTGCTAGAGGTAAGTGTAGGGCGATTACCGGGTGCAGACTGCGTAAAGTGGTTATTGTTCCCACTTAAATCACGCCATTGCGATACATTTCCGGCTGCATCTTTCACTACTCCGGCATCTGCCCTTGTCCAAAGGGTTAAGCCCGAAATTCCGGAGACCACATCCATTTGTGCACTTGAGCCGTTTGAACAATTATCTGTTAAACCAGGGTTATCAAACATGCCTGCACCTTTGCAGAGGTTATTAGGTGAGTTATTTAAAGATATATTAGACGGAACCGATAAAGATGGATTAGTGGTTTCCAATGATAAATTATATGGACCAGCTTGTACCGCTGCACATGGTGATGCCCCGGTTACTCTCGCATAATATGTACCTGCTAATCCCGGATTAAGTGTGTTACCGGTACCAAAATTAGTGCCGGTACCACCACTTCCACTCCACCAAGTGGTAGTGGCAGATGTACCACCAATAGTTACACTTAATTGAGGCAAACTTTGTCCACACGCAGGACTGGTAGCCGGTGTAGCAGTAATGGCACTTACACTCATGGCGGTGTTTACCGTAAATGTAATACCTCCTGAACATAATGGGGTACAGCCTCCTGAACCCGAATTAGGATTGTATCTTACATAATAGGTAGTAGTAGCTCCCGGGTTGGGTATTGTTAAATCGTATGTAGTAGTGGTGGTTGTACCGGATAGATTGGTTGTTCCTACCAATGTACCTGTACCGCAACTACCGGAATACCACTCTAGTGTACCAAAGTTACTTGGAGCTTGAGAAAAAGTAGCTCTAAGTGTGATATTGGCAGATAAGCCATTAGAACACTGCGGTGAAGTAGTGCCCGTAAGAGCAATACTTGGTGTTGGTGCATATCTATTTCTAATAAGTATAGCTGCTCCTACTGCATCGCCACAAGCACCTCCAATTTTTCGCTGTCTAATTCTATCGGCAACTCCATCAACAGGAGCCGTTTTAGGAGGAAATGTACTTACTCCAGACTGGTCGTACGTCCAATATCCACTCCAAGTACCATTACTTGATCCCCAATTAAAAACTGTTCTTCCTGTACCTCCGCTTACAGTTACAGCAGTACCAAAATTACCATTAGATGCACAAAAATCTATTGGTCCACTTGTAGATTGCGTGCCTAACACCGCATTATTTGTTCTATAAGTTAGCGTGGCAGAATTACCGCCCGGCCAAGTTGTTCCAGGCAATCCAGCCACAGTATTTTGACCATTTCTGCATACTATTAAATGCCCCGTACCATTCCCACCACTCGGAAACCCTGCTTGGAATGTAATGGAGTTGTAAGCTCCGACTTGACAAACCCATGAACTACCATTCCAAATATAGTACTCAATATAGTAACCTAACCCCCATACCGTTCCACCACTAGCCAACGAAAATGTATAGTTAGCTCCTGCTGTAAGATTAAAATATGTATATCCGGTAGAGGGTACTCCAAGTGTAGTATTACTACATGGTGGAGCATAATTGCCTCCGGAATTTGCCCAGCTATTCCAAGACGATAAACATTGGGCTTTTACTGAAGAATTAGCTATTGCTATAAGGGTTACAGCCAATAATGCTGCACGAGCAATTCGTAAAACTTTGTTCATAGTTTGTGCGTTTTATTAATTTGGATAAACCAAATCTTATGCCAAGATATAATATGAAAAGATAAAAAGCAAGCTACCATCCTAAAAAAGAGGCAGAAGCACCGATTTTCCTTATGCAAGGTGTGTATATCTTCTTTACAGAAAAGCCGATGCCACTACCTTGCCAGTAAAAATTGTATGAAAAGCTATACTATGAGGGTATATTTTTTACTACTATATTACTACGCATACTGCTGAAAATAGTTGCTTGTTCTACGAATGCGTTTCGCTTAAATTACGGTATGCCATACAACTTAATTTACCACAGGTTGTTTAAGTTTCCGCCCGCGCCACACTAAATTCAATATCACACCCAATACTACCAACATAATTCCCACTAAAGCATTTAATGAAAATATTTCGCCAAAGAAAAAGAAACCAAATGCCAATGCGTAAATCAAACCTGTATAATTAAGAATAGAAACACTGGCTATAGCTTCACGGTGCAGACTCTTGGTTAAGTTTAACTGCCCTAAGTGGGTAAATATACCAGTGAGTACTAAAAACACTATATCTTGCCACGAAGGCCACACCCAGTTAAAGAGAGAAAATACCAACCCAACCACCGCTCCAAAAATCTGAAAATGAAGCACCACTACTATTTCATCTTCCTTTTCTTTTAAACTACGCACCATGTTATAGGCAAATGCCGAGAATACCGCAGATACTATGCCTACCAATAAATAGAAAACCGATACCCTGGAGTCGAATCCCTTGATAAACAAAACACCAACAAACGAAATTGCAAAAAACAACCATTGCACATGCTTTACTTTTTCTTTTAGTAAAAACATAGCAACAATAGTGGTGAATATAGGCGATAGGTATTGGATGGTTACAGCACTTGCCAAAGGCATATTTTGCAGTGTTAAGAAAAACGTGTACAAAGCAACCGTTCCAAAAAAACCGCGCAACAGCAGCAGTTTTCTATTGCTTCCCATCCAATTACTTCCTTGTTTAGCAACATAAGCAAAGGCTATAAGCATGGCGGTAAAACACCTAAAAAAAACCACTTCCATTGGTGGAATATGCGTTACCTTCTTTATACAAATATTCATTACAGAAAAACTGAATGCAGCTAATAGCATATATACCGCACCATCTGAAATTCCAAAGAAATTTCTTTTAGAAACAAGAGCCTCCGAAGTGCTTTGCATTTGTGGCTAAAACTGGTATCCTACTTGAAAAGTATAATTGCGTGGAGCTTCTATTAAACCAGGGCGAAGCGTGTATTCCGCATTAGTTACATTCTTAGCTATCACATTAAAACTAAGTTTGTCTTTATACGAATAACCAACACGCACATCCATTACAAAATCACCCTTATCGTGCTTTGCCCTAAAGTTATTTATAGATGGCAAAGCCCCTACACCAATTTTATCAATCTCTTTTATGAAACTATTGTAAAAACAACGTACGCCTACGTTTACTCCTTTTATGTTGGCAGATACATCTGCTTTAAAAGAATGCTCAATACGGTACTTCAATATCTTGTAATCCAAGCCAAAGCTATCTGCATTATATGCCAAGTTAATGGGGTTAATAAAAGTGTAACCCACAATAAAGTTTAATGGCACAGAATATATTTTACCGCTTCCAATGGTAGAAATTTCGGCTCCTACAATTCTAGCAGCCGGCACATTTGTTGCTTGAAATGCTAAACCTGCACCCGGAAATTTACTTGGGTCTGCGCCCTGAAATTCAATCATGTTTTTAAAATAATTCACAAAGGCACTAGCATCGGCATAAAATACCCATCGGCTTATTTTCATACCTTGTTTTATGCCTAATTCTGCACCCCAACCTGCTTCCGGCAATAGTTCCGGATTGGGGAAAACTGCTGTACCACTTCTAACGGTACGTACAAATTTTTCGGCAATGGATGGAAAGCGGAAGCCTTGCCCAAAGCTAAGCCGCAAGAAGGTACCTTCGGTGGCTTGATAATTCAAACCAATTCTAATTACAGGAATAACGGGAGAATATACCGGCTTCACCAAATTATTTTTCCCGCTGTTGATAGAGGTAGCAAACAAATCTGCTTTTTGAAACTGAGTATCGAGCTTAGCATGTTCGAGTCTTAAGCCTACGTTTAAAGTTAGCTTATTAAAAAACTTCTTATCAATATTTACAAAGGCTCCTAAATTATAGGCAGTGCGGCTATCGAAAGTATTGCTGTGTACGGTGGTGTAATAAAACGATGCTCCGGTAGAAATTACCAATGCCAAAGGCTTAAATTCCTTTAAAAAGCCATACTCCAAATAGCCTTGCAAAGTTTTAGACGAATCGCCTCCATAAATAGAATCGCCATTTACAATTCTAAACGAGCCGCTGTTGGCATCGTTGAATAATTCGGTGTAATAAACGCGCGATTTTAAACTATGGCGGTTCTCTTTTTTATCGTAATAAGTGATGTATGGATCTACATTTACGGTCGTAGTGCTTCTATTGGAAATTTGAGAAGGTAAGTATCCGAAGGAGGTGTCGGTACTTGCATAAGTTGTAAACGGAGCGGGCTTATTGAAGTGTGTTACGGCATAATCCGGCCAAGGATTAACCGTATCGTTATCGTAGCCCCACATTACAAAGAAGTCTTGATAATTTTCGCGCAGCACGCCAGCGTTTAAACCTACCGTAATTCTATCGAACTTTTTAGGTATGTAGCGCAACTTTGCAAAGCCGCGGATAGTACGTTGGCGATTGGCATATCTAAAACTTTCATCTTCTTGATATGCTCCGGAAAGTACCACATCAAAGTTCCCATACTTCTTGGCATGTGTATATTGAAAGCCTCCAAACATTGGCAAATCGAGATACGACTTTGTTTTGCCCTTTTTGGTTTTTGTTTTCCGCCAGAACCAAGATAAACTCTTATCTTTTGGTTCTCCATAAAACCCAATGTTTACCAATATCTTATTGTACATTTCTGTTTTAGGAGCAATGGTTCTAAAATTCATAATACCATTTAATGCACTAGAACCATACGATGCTGATGATGCGCCTTTAATAATTTCTACTTGCTCTATGGCTTCTAGCGGCATTCCATTCCAGTTTACGCCACCATTTTCGGGGCTTGTAATTGGTATATCATCTAACATTACCAACACACGGCTTCCTGCACCATCTGCAAAACCTCCGCCCCCGCGAATGCTCGTATTTTTACCCAGCATATTTACTCCCGGAACATAATTCAAGGCTTCTTCAGCTCTAGCGCTGCTTTGTGTAATTTGTTGCCCTTTTAGTACTTCCATAGAAACGGTTTCTTCGCCCAATTTCTTCTCGTACTTACTTCCTGTTACTACTACAATATCTAACTCTTTTTGGGTTTCTGCCAAGCGCGTTGAAACTGTTTTGGTTTCTCCCTCTTTCACAAACAACTCTAGCACTCTCTTATCGTAACCCATATAGCTAAACTCCAACAGTATTTTGCCGGGCTTTACGTTTAACTCAAATCTACCGTCTAAATCGGTTACAACACCTTCTGTAGTTCCTTTCTTCACTACGTTTACACCATACAATGGTGCATTATCCTTATCATCTACAACCGTGCCCTTAATAGCTGTTTGGCTAAAGGCAGCAATAGAAATAAGCGTAGCTATGGCGCATAAAAATTTTCTCATGTACGTTCGTTTAGTTCTGTCATTGTCCACCACACATTCAAATTCACGGGGCGAAAATAAAAGTTTAATGAAAGTTGAAAGCAACTAGTGTGGAAAACTTACTCGCATCTTAGATTTTAGTATTCCACATTTAGAATTTGGACTCTCAATATCCTGTTTTAACGTGCCTTCATGTATTTAGTACATCCTTAAATCGTCCTTAACTTTCAACTGTATATTCACCAATACTCCGTGCAGTACTTCAAATTAAAACCATAAAAAAACCGAAGCCTTTCGACTTCGGTTGTATCACTATCTTAAATATAGAGTTTATTTTACAAAAGCAGTATAGTTTACAGTATTGGCTGTTTCTTGTTTTGCAGCTTGTACTTCTTGCCTTGCTGGCTCTACTGCTTTAGAAGAATGCACATCTGATTTAACAGCAATAAGCGGAGCAATGGTTAAGCCCACCAACGAAGATAACTTGATTAAGATATTCATAGATGGACCGGAAGTGTCTTTAAATGGATCTCCAACGGTATCTCCCACTACTGCTGCTTTGTGTGGCTCAGATTTTTTGTAAAATACTTCTTTCTTTCCATTCACTTCAATTTCAATTCCTTTTTCGAAAGATTTCTTTGCATTATCCCACGCACCACCTGCATTATTCTGGAAAATTGCCCACAATACACCACTCACGGTAACACCTGCCATGTATGCGCCCAATGCTTCTGCTCCCATAATTAAACCTACCGCTATTGGAGTAACAATAGTAATTACGCCAGGAGCAATCATTTCGCGTAAAGCAGCCTGTGTTGAAATTTCAACACACTTGCCATACTCCGGCTGTCCTGTACCTTCTAAGATCCCTGGGATTTCACGAAACTGCCTGCGAACCTCGTTCACCATATCCATAGCTGCTTTGCCCACACTATTCATAGCAAGTGCAGAAAACACTACCGGAATCATACCTCCAATAAATAGTGCAGCCAATACTTTAGCATTAAAGATATTGATGCCGGGAATGCCTGTAATGTTTACATAAGCTGCAAATAGAGCCAATGCTGTTAAAGCTGCAGAAGCAATTGCAAAACCTTTTCCTATAGCTGCGGTAGTATTTCCTACAGAATCCAACACATCTGTTTTCTCACGAACTTCTTTCGGCAACTCACTCATTTCTGCAATACCTCCGGCATTATCGGCAATTGGGCCAAACGCGTCAATGGCTAATTGCATGGCTGTATTGGCCATCATAGCAGCCGCTGCAATACCCACACCATAAAAACCGGCCAATTCATACGAAGCCCAAATTGCTCCGGCAAAAAGTATTACCGGATAAGCTGTTGAAAGCATCCCTGTTCCTAAACCTGCAATAATATTAGTAGCTGCACCAGTTGCAGATTTTTGCACAATTGCTACCACTGGACCTTTTCCAAGGCCAGTATAATGTTCTGTGATAAAAGAAATAACAGCACCTACAACCATCCCCACGCAAACCGCATAAAATACATTGATGCGGGCAATTGTAGTTGCTACTCCGCTCAACGTCATGTTTATTGACTCTGGCAACATAGCATTGATTAAAAAGAACGAAGCAACCAATGCAATGGCAATAGAACTCCAGTTTCCTAAGTTTAAAGCTCCTTGTACTTTATCTGTTGAAGCCTGCCCATCGTCTTTTACATTTACCAACCAACTACCCACAATTGAGGCTACAATGCCAATACCTGCAATTGCAACTGGAAGAAGAATTGCACCAATACCACCAAATTCATCGGTTAAACCCGGGTTCTCTTTAATTAAATAATTACCCAAAACCATTGAGGCTAAAACGGTGGCAACATACGAGCCAAAAAGGTCGGCACCCATGCCGGCAACATCGCCCACATTATCGCCCACATTATCGGCAATAGTAGCCGGATTACGTGGATCGTCTTCCGGAATACCTGCTTCTACTTTACCTACTAAATCAGCTCCCACATCGGCAGCCTTTGTATAAATTCCCCCTCCTACACGCGCAAACAATGCAATTGATTCTGCACCAAATGAGAAACCAGTTAATACTTCCAATACTCTGGTCATATTATCATAGTTATACTGTGCATCGGCAAACATGTGATAAAACACCACAAACAATACGCTCAAGCCTAATACAGCTAATCCTGCAACGCCTAAACCCATTACAGTACCACCACCGAAAGAAACTTTCAAAGCCTTTGCTAAGGAAGTTTTTGCAGCTTGGGTAGTTCTTACATTTGCCTTGGTTGCAATTCGCATTCCAATAAAACCCGCAAGTGCAGAAAACACACAACCTACCACAAATGATGCTACTATTAAAATATGTGAGTGTACAGCAACTTTTTCAACTTGCGATAACACACCCAAACCAACGCCTGCAATTACCACATAAATTGCTAAAATTCTATATTCTGCTTTCAAAAACGCCATGGCACCGTCAGCTATGTTATTAGCGATATTGCTCATTTTGCTGTCTCCGGCATCTTGTTTTGTTACCCAACTCGAAAGAAACGCCATATAGGCAAGGGCTATTACGCCAAAGAGTGGAAGAATGTAAATTACTTGCTCCATACTTACTTGTTACTCGTTAAATTTTATGTTCTTTATTAAAAAAGGACGGCAAAAATAGAATAATAAGTAAGAATTGGTAATGCTATTTAAAATTGCCATCTGCAAACTTTAACTAATTGAAGAAATTCATATTCAAGGCAATGCTCAATCGCCCCAAAATTACAACTCAACAACCTACCAATGGAACCCCGTTAGTGCCTTCACTACAATAAAAAAGCCGCTCAATTGAGCGGCTTCATCTATACTTAGGTAATATACAGTATACTACTAAAATTGCAACCCACCTTCGCGAGCTCCTTCTGCTAAAGATTTTACTCTTCCGTGATATAGATAACCATTACGGTCAAAAACAACAACTGTAATTCCTTGCTCTTTTGCTTTTGTTGCCAAAGCCAAACCCACGGCCTTACTTTGTTCAATCTTAGTTCCGGTTTTAGCAAATGCCTTATCGCGGCTCGATGCTGATGCCAACGTTGTACCAGCAATATCATCTATCAATTGGGCATACACTTCTTTATTGCTTCTAAAAACGCTCAAACGTGGGCGTTCTGCTGTGCCACTTATTTTTCCGCGAATACCTCTGGCTATTTTTGCTCTTCTTGCTTCTTTATTGAATGCCATAACAAATAAATTTCTTCGTTTAAAAATTATTGGAGTTACTTTAATTATTTCTTAGAAGCGCTCTTACCAGCTTTTCTTCTTAATACTTCGCCTACGAACTTAATACCTTTTCCTTTGTAAGGCTCAGGCTTACGTACCGAACGAATTTTGGCAACTACTAAGCCCAACAATTCATTATCGTAACTTTCAAGCGTAATAATTGGGTTTTGTCCTTTCTCTTGTTTGGCGCTGGCTGTAATTTCTACTGGTAGTAATAATACCACAGGGTGCGAGTAACCAACTTGCAAAGTAAGTACTTGCTTGGTAACCTCTGCACGGTAACCTACGCCCACCATTTCCATTTCTTTTTTAAAGCCTTCGCTAACACCTTTTACCATATTATTCAACAATGCACGGTAAGTTCCATGCAATGCTTTATGGCGTTTCTGATCTGTTGGACGAGTTACTTCCAATGTTCCATCTTCGATTTTTACACTAATATCTAAATCGAATTGGCGTGCTAATTCACCTTTAGGACCTTTAACTTTTACTACATTATTTGAACCAACTTCTACGCTTACACTTTTGGGAAGCTGAATTGGTGATTTTCCTACACGAGACATGACTTGAAATTGTTTTTTTGTGTTACAGGAATAATATGTTTAGAATATTTCGCACAATACCTCACCACCTACACCTTTTAGGCGGGCTTCCTTATCGGTCATTACTCCGTGCGAAGTGCTCACAATGGCAATTCCTAAGCCATTTAATACTTTCGGCAAATCCGAAGAGCTGCGATATTGACGAAGACCCGGAGTTGAAAAGCGTTTTAAACTTTTTATTACCGGAGTTTTGGTAGCGTTATCATACTTTAAAGCTATTTTAATAACGCCTTGTCCGCCATTGCCTTCTTCAAATTTATATTTTAAGATATAACCTTGCTCATATAAAATTTCAGTTAATCTTTTCTTTAAATTTGAAGCAGGAATATCAACCATGCGGTGATTGGCCGCTTGCGCATTACGAATGCGTGTTAAAAAATCTGCAATTGGATCGAGAACCATTGTATTGAGAATTAATGCGTTATTAAATGTTTACCAAGAAGCTTTAGTTACTCCGGGAATTTTTCCATCGCTAGCCAAATCGCGGAACTTAATTCTTGAAATACCAAACATGCGAACATAACCGCGACCACGACCAGTAAGCGCACAACGATTGTGTAATCTTACTTTAGATGTGTTTTTAGGCAATTTGTCTAACAAAGCCCATTCACCGGCTTCTTTTAATGCCTTGCGTTTTTCTTCAAATTTAGCAACCATTGCTTCGCGTTTGCGCTGGCGTGCTTCTACTGATTTTTTTGCCATTTCAGTTCTTTTTACCGTTATTTTTTGAATGGAATTCCAAGTTCTGTTAATAAAGCTATTGCCTCTTCATCGGTATTGGCGGTAGTAACAAAAGTTATATCCATACCATTGATTTTGCTTACTTTGTCAATTTCAATCTCTGGGAAAATAATTTGCTCCTTAACACCCAAGGTATAGTTGCCTCTACCATCAAAACCTTTGTTATTCACGCCTTTAAAGTCGCGAACACGTGGTAATGAAACAGCAATTAAGCGATCTAAAAACTCATACATACGATCTTTGCGCAACGTAACACGTGTGGCAATTGGCATGTTTTCTCTTAATTTAAAATTCGAAATCGCTTTCTTAGATTTTGCAGCAACTGCTTTTTGACCAGCGATATTAGTCATTTCTTGTACGGCAACATCTACCAATTTTTTATCAGCAGTAGCGCCATTTACGCCTTGGTTTAGGCATATTTTTTCTAAGCGGGGAACCTGCATCACCGAAGTATAATTAAACTTCTTCATTAGTGAAGACACTATTTCCTCCTTGTAGCGCTTGCGAAGGCGCGGAATGTAAGTTGTACTCATTATGTTAAAGAATTAAGGACGATTCCAACCGTCCATATTTTAAAATGGTCGGCAAAAGTAATACAAGTTTTCTAAAATGCAAGTACCTGCCAAAGAATATCCTACTAAACCGCTAAAAAAGTATATTATTCTTATTTTGAAACTAAACAGTCCAAAATTCGTAACACCACACAAACCTCCTCTATATGAAAAACTATTTCCTAAAAATAGTAATGCCACTACTATTGGCAATAACAGTATTGAACATCTCCTCTGCCAGCTCCAAATCAAGTGGCAATTCACTAAACAGTACCGATTTTTTCTTCAAAGATGTAACCGTAAAACATCTTTCGTGGGACGAAATTGAAACCCAATTTTCAATCTTTCATCAAACACAAAAACTCACTTCTCCAATACAAAAAGTTACACTCAAAATTTTCAACTCCAAAGGCAACTTACTTGCACAATCTTTCAAACCCACCATTAAATTCAACGATGCACTACTTGAATCCGAAGAAAATTTACAGCTGGAGATAACTGCCACCATACATAAAACAACCATAAAACATGTTGAATCCATTAAAAGTTCTAAAAAGAAAATAACGATAGAACACAAAATTTTCTATCCATTAAAAAAACAGTTATTTGCAGGAATATGCCAAGCAACACCCCAATTGCTACGTGTAAAATTCAATCAAAAAGAATCTTGGGAAAAAATCTATACACCTAAAAAAGATTGGAATTTTTATCTCACCATACAAGAAGAAAACAGTGCGAAAAAAATTGCCATTCCCATCAACATAGGCACAAATAAATTCAACCTGCGCAACGCACCACAGTACGAAACCATTCTTCCCGAAATAGAAAATGCGATCACACAAAATGGAGAAGCTGCCTTAAAATTCAATGTAATTGCATTCAAGCATGGGAAAACATACACAACCCAACAAGAAACCATAGCACTGGCATACAACAATACACCAAACTTAAACAAAGAAAAACTACCCACTAAAAACATAGCAGCACCTGCAGGCAATTCTACATCACTCACCACTATTACATTGGGATCGCAAAACGATTTGCAAAAGTTCGTAAAAGTATGGGCAAGCAATCAAATTAAACACTATTACATAACACCGGCAGCACTCAAAATCTCTTTACACACATGGGCGTATAATACAGCCACCGGAAAATATATAGCCAACGTTACCATACAATGGCAAAATCAAATTATCCCTGAAGAAAAGTACATTTTAAGAGGAAATTTTCAAATCAGCACAACAGGCATCAATCCTACCTTTACCAGAACATTTGCCAATACAACCATACTCGATATTGAAAAGTATCAATCCGAACGTGCCATGAAATAGCACCACATATCTAGCTAAAACACGATCTAACTATATATTACTAATAAACATTGCATCCATAATTCTACTATCATTGCACCATGCAATTTTCAGGAGTAATAGGACAATCGCTAGCGAAGCAAAAATTACAAAACATGCTAGCATCAGGCAGGATGCCGCACGCCCTCTTAATTAGTGCAGCCGAAGGATTTGGAGGATTACCACTGGCAGTAGCACTTGCGCAATTCCTAAATTGCGAAAATCCTTCAGACCAAGACTCCTGCGGGCAATGCAATTCCTGCATCAAAGCACAAAAACTAATTCATCCCGATATATTTTTCACCTACCCAACTATTGCAAAAAAAAGTGGTGATAAACCAGTTAGCTATGACTTTATTGTAGAATGGCGCAAAGCCTTTCTAAACAATCCATACATCACCTACAACCAATGGATGGAAAGTATTACAGACGAAAATAAACAAGGCAACATTACCGTACACGAATGCCATGAAATCATTAAACGAATTAGCCTAAAAAACTACGAAGGGAAATATAAAATTCAAATCATCTGGCTAGCAGAATTACTCCGCGAATACGGAAACGCCCTCCTTAAAAGTATTGAAGAACCACCTGCAAATACCCTTTTTATTTTAGTTACTGAACAACCAGATCAAATCTTAAACACCATTCTGTCGCGCACCCAAATGCTAAAATTGCCACCAATAGAACACAATGCAATTCAACAAGCCTTAGAAAACTACTTAGATTTTGAAAGAAAAAACAATGCATCCCAACTCGCTAACCTAAGTGGAGGAAGTTGGAGCACAGCTATCGAACTTGCAAGTGAAGAAGACTCCCAAATTGAAGATGTATTCCTAAATTGGCTTCGTTATTCTGCCGCAAAATACAACACACAAACCGCCACAGGTATAATGCAAATTGTAGAAGAATTTCACGCATTAAAACGAGAAAAACAAAAACTATTCGTTCGTTATGGTCTATTTTTTATAGAAAATTGCCTAATACAAAAAGCTACAGGAAAAAATCAACTTCAACATCAAACACTAGAAGTATCAAAAAAAATTGCCGACCGTTACGATCTATCAATATTCCAATCAATAGAAATAATACTAAACAAATTGCACTATCAAATCGAAAGAAATGCAAATCCCAAAATTGCAATACACAGTGCATCCATTAAACTAAATGAATTAATGTCATAAAACATCAATATCACCCGCCCCTTCCCTAACAATAATCGGCTCTCTTCCCGTATAATCCACAATTGTTGATGGCACATTTCCTCCCATACCACCATCAATTACAATATCAACCACATCCTCATATATTTCATAAATCTCCTCTGGATCAGTAATATATTCCAACACACTATCCTCATTCTTTATAGATGCAGAAAGTATAGGATAACCCAATTCATCAACAATAGAACGGGCAATACTATTGTCAGGAACCCTTATACCAACTGTACGCTTTGCATACCCGAAAACTTTTGCAAGATTATTGTTGCCATTCAAGATAAATGTATAAGGTCCTGGCAATAATCTATTCATGGCCTTGTAAACTGGAGTTGGTAACCCGGTTGTAAATGCACTTAAGTGGCTAAGATCATAACAAACAATAGAAAAATTCGCCTTATTAGGTCTAATAGATTTTAACTTACAAATCTTTTCATAAGCCACACGATGTGTAAGATCGCACCCAAGTGTATAAACAGTATCAGTAGGATAGATAATAACCCCTCCATTACGCAAGCAATTACAAACTTGCCAAATCAATCTATCATCAATGTTATCAGGATTTATCTTTATTAGCATATAAGAAGTCAAACAGTAAACATAAACTAAAGTAGATTAGCAATCTAAATAGACATATACTAACGCCACAGAAAAGACAAAAAAAAAGGGTTGGTATAAAATACCAACCCTAAAAATAAAATAGGCAGCTACTTACTCTCCCGGAAAACCAGTACCATCAGCGTGGAGGGGCTTAACTTCTCTGTTCGGAATGGGAAGAGGTGATCCCCCTCGCTATAGCCGCCCTTATTTTAACGATTTACTACTCTCTTCCCTTAGCAGCAATCGCCCTCTTGTTAAAGAGGTAATAACTTTTGACAAAATTGGAGTTAACAAAGCAAGAATAAGAAAAACAAAAAAAAGAAAAAGCGTACGGATAATTAGTATCGCTCGGCTTTGATGTTACCACCTTTACACCTGCGACCTATCAACGTAGTAATCTTCTACGCTCCTTAAAAGAAAGCTCATCTTAAGGTGGGCTTCGCGCTTAGATGCTTTCAGCGCTTATCCCTTCCGAACATAGCTACCCTGCGGTGCAGCTGGCGCCACAACAGGTACACCAGAGGTTCGTCCGACACGGTCCTCTCGTACTAGAGTCAGCTCCTTTCAACTTTCTAACGCCCGCAACAGATAGGGACCGAACTGTCTTGCGACGTTCTGAACCCAGCTCGCGTGCCACTTTAATGAGCGAACAGCTCAACCCTTGGGACCTTCTCCAGCCCCAGGATGTGACGAGCCGACATCGAGGTGCCAAACCTCCCCGTCGATGTGAGCTCTTGGGGGAGATCAGCCTGTTATCCCCAGCGTACCTTTTATCCTATGAGCGATGGCCCTTCCATTCGGAACCACCGGATCACTATGACCGACTTTCGTCCCTGCTTGACGTGTTTGTCTTGCAGTCAAGCACCCTTGTGCCATTGCACTCTACGCACGGTTACTAAGCGTGCTGAGGGTACCTTTGTAAGCCTCCGTTACTTTTTGGGAGGCGACCACCCCAGTCAAACTACCCACCAAGCAGTGTCTCCCGTTTCTCGGGATTAGAATCTAATCAAACAAAGGGTGGTATTTCAAGGTTGACTCCACGATGGCTGGCGCCACCGCTTCAAAGTCTCCCACCTATCCTACACATTATTTAATCAAATTCAGTGCTAAGTTGTAGTGAAGGTGCATGGGGTCTTTCCGTCCCGTTGCGGGTACTCGGCATCTTCACCGAGACTTCAATTTCACCGGGCTCGCGGCTGAGACAGTGCCCAGATCGTTACACCATTCGTGCAGGTCGGAACTTACCCGACAAGGAATTTCGCTACCTTAGGACCGTTATAGTTACGGCCGCCGTTTACTGGGGCTTCGGTCGACAGCTTCGCTTGCGCTGACCGCCTTCCTTAACCTTCCAGCACCGGGCAGGTGTCAGACCCTATACGTCATCTTTCGATTTAGCAGAGTCCTGTGTTTTTGTTAAACAGTCGCCTGGGCCTTTTCACTGCGTCCCACCGAAGTGGGAGTCCTTTCTCCC